>NZ_JBIAKK010000002.1:0-72724 GCF_042872425.1 Streptomyces sp. NPDC005262 | reverse complement strand
GGGGGGCCGCGGGGGTGGGGGCGGCTTCGGCGGTGGGGGGGGGGGGGGGGGGGGGGGGGGGGGGGGGGGCCCCGGGGGGGGGGGGGGGGGGGGGGGGGGCCCCCCCCCCCCCCCCCCGCTCCCCGCCCGTGCGTGAGGGCGGCCGTCGGCCCCTGGCCGTCAGCGGCCGACGAGCACCAGCGCCTGATCGAGCGCCTGCAGAAAGCGGTTGGTGGTCACACGGTCGCGTACGGCCAGCCGCAGCCACTCGGGGCCGAGCCCCGGAAAAGTGTCGCCGCGCCGCGCCGCGAAACCCAGCGTCCGCAGCCGCTCCCGCACCTGTGCGCCCTGCTCCAACCGGACCAGCACGAACGGTCCGTCGGCCGGCTCAGCCATCCGCACCTCGGCGAACTCCATGAGCCCCGCGACCAGATGGGCCCGGTCCACCGCGATCCGGTCCGCCGCCGCGGCCGCCTCGGCGAGCGCCCGCGGCTCCATGCACGCCTCGGCCGCCGCCAGCGCCGGCGAGGACACCGGCCACAGCGGCTGGGCCTCCTGCAGTGCGCCGATAACCTCCGGGGCAGCCAGTACGTAACCGATCCGCAGTCCCGCGAGCCCCCATGTCTTGGTGAGGCTGCGCAGCACGACGAGGCCGGGGATGTCCGTACGCCCGCACAGCGCCTCGCGCTCTCCCGGGACCGCGTCCATGAATGCCTCGTCGACCACCAACGTGCGTCCGGGGCGGGCCAGTTTCTCCAGTGCGGCCGCCGGATGCAGGACCGACGTCGGGTTGGTCGGATTGCCGACCACCACCAGATCCGCCTCATCGGGCACGGCCGCCGGATCCAGCCGGAAGCCGTCCTCGGCCCGCAGCAGCACCCGCCCCACCTCGTGCCCGGCCGCGCGCAGCGCCGCCTCGGGCTCGGTGAACTGCGGATGGACGACGACCGGCCGCCGGGCCGGCAGCGCCCGGGCGATCAGTACGAACGCCTCCGCCGCGCCCGCCGTCAACAACACCCGCTCCACCGGCAGCCCGTGCCGGTGAGCGACGGCGGCCCGCGCCGGGCCGCCGTCCGGGTAGACGGCGAGCGTGGCGAGAGAGGCGGATATCCGTTCCCGCAGCCAGGCCGGGGGCGTATCCGTGCGTACGTTGACGGCGAGATCGGTCAGATCCCGGCCGCGTACCTCCGCGTCACCGTGGTGCCGCAGATCGTGCCCGCCCGCGCTGTTCACGTCGGGACTCTCAGTGGGAGTGTGCATGACTTCCAGGGGGGTGTGGGGGGTGAGTTCATGACCGTGGGTGGAGCGACAGCAGGACGACTATGTGCCCGCCACCGGGCTCCACGCAACGGTCGGATCCGGATGCGCGTGCTACGCCCGCCGGGCCACCGCACACGTCACCTTCCCCGTCCGCCCCCGGGGGGTCGACTTCCGCTTCGGTACGAGCAGTTCGTCCGCGCCGACGAGAGCCGCCGCCTCCGCGACCGACGGCGTGCCGGTCACTGCGAGCGACACACCCGAGGGATTCGGCACGACGACCCCGGCCAGCTCGTCCGCGCGGTACGCACGCACCGGTACGCCCAGCCGCGCCGCCGCGCCGACGATCCCCGGCTCGCCCGCCTTGGCGTCGACGGTCGCCAACTCCACGACGGTGTGAGGCGGGAGACCGGCCTCGCGCAGTACGGAAAGGACGAGCCCCAGCACTTCGTCGACCGTCACACCGCTGCCCGCCCCGACCCCGACGACCAGCAGAGCCATGGGTGAGATCCTTTCGCGGACTCGAGGGAGGGGGCGGTCAGGGGACGCGGCAGCGGGGCCGATCGGCCGGCCGGAGTTCCGTGGCGGTGTTCGTCGCGCCCGGCGCGTTCCTGATGACCGCGGCGGGCGGCCGGGTCGCCCATGGCGTCACCGACCGCCGCCGCTGTGAGCATCGCGGAGCGGCGGTGTCATCCCGCGGCCCGCCGGACGAACCGCCGGGCGACGGCCGGCGCCGAAGCCCAGTGCGTATGCAGATAGCTGGCATGGACGCCCTGTTGCACGAAGCCCTCCACTCGCCGCTCCGGCAGATGCATGCCCCATGCGGGCGCGGGGCCGGCGCCCGGCTCCAGCACCGTCCGGTGGAACTCGTGCCCACGCAGCCGTGTGCCGACCGCGGCCAACGTACTGTCGGTGATCGCGACGGCCTCCCGGTAACCGAGCGTCAGACGCTTCGACATCCGGCCTTCGGCGTCGAGCACCCCGCACATCGGCAGTCCGTCGAGCGAACGCGAGAGATAGAGCAGCCCGGCGCACTCGGCGGCGACCGGTGCCCCGGCGGCCGCGAGATCGGCAACGGCCTTGCGGAGCGGCTCGTTGGCGGACAGCTCGGGGGCGTACACCTCCGGGAACCCGCCGCCGATCACGAGACCCCGGGTGCCCTCGGGCAGCGCCACGTCCCGCAGCGGATCGAACGTCACGACCTCCGCCCCGGCGGCGGCGAGGAGCTCACTGTGCTCCGCGTAGGAGAAGGTGAACGCAGGCCCCCCGGCCACGGCGATGACGGGCCGGCCGCGACCGGACCCGCCAGGGCCACCATCCTCCCGCCCGTCCGGTGTCCGCGGACCGGGGCCGGGCCCCGGGGCGGAGCCCCGGTTCCGGGAGGGGACGGGCAGCGGGACAGCCGTGTCGTAGGCGTCCCCGCCCCCCGCCGCACCCCGCACGGCCTCCGCCGGATCCCACGCCCCGGAACCCGCAGGCGACCGGGGCGCCGACCGGGCCAACGCCATCAACGCATCCAGATCGCACCCGTCGCCCACCTGCGCGCCCATCGCCGCGACTGCGGCCACCGCGGCGCCCCGCCGCTCGGCCACGGGCACCAGTCCGAGATGACGCGAGGGCGTGACCACCTGCTCGGCCCGCCGCAGCACCCCCATGACCGGCACACCGGACTCGTCCAGCGCATCCCGGAGCAGCATCTCGTGCCGGTCCGAGCCGACCTTGTTGAGGATCACCCCGCTGATCCGTACCTCCGGATCCCACGAGGCGAAGCCGTGCACCAGCGCGGCGACTGACCGCGACTGCGACGAAGCGTCCACGACCAGCACCACCGGCGCCCGCAGCAACTTCGCGACATGGGCGGTCGATGCCAAATCGCCCTGCCCAGCCCGTCGCCCGCTACCACCCTGCCTGAGCGCATTGCGCCCTGCCTGGATTCCAGCCCCGTCGTACAGCCCCATCACGCCCTCGACGATCGCCAGGTCGCACCCACGCGCCCCGTGCGCGAACAACGGAGCGACCAGCTCCGGCCCGCACATGTACGCGTCGAGGTTGCGCCCCGCCCGCCCGGTGGCCAGCGAGTGATAGCCGGGGTCGATGTAGTCGGGTCCGACCTTGTGCGGCGACACGGCGAGACCGCGCCGGGTGAATGCCGCCATCAGACCCGTCGCCACGGTGGTCTTGCCGCTGCCGGAGGCCGGCGCGGCAATCACCAGTCGCGGAATCGTCACCACTCGATGCCCCTCTGGCCCTTCTGCCCGGCGTCCATCGGGTGCTTCACCTTCGACATGTCGGTCACCAGATCGGCGGCCTCGACGAGCTTCTCCGGCGCATTGCGCCCGGTGATCACCACATGCTGCGTGCCGGGACGGTTGCGCATCACCTCGACCACCTCGTCGGTGTCGATCCAGCCCCAGTGCATCGGGTACGCGAACTCATCGAGCACGTACAGCTTGTACGTCTCGGCAGCCAGGTCACGCTTGACCTGTTCCCAGCCCTCCCGGGCCTTCTCCTCGTTGTCCGCGTTGTCGCCGTGCAGGCCGCGCTGCACCCACGACCAGCCCTCACCCATCTTGTGCCATGCGACCGTGCCGCCCTCGCCGCTCGCGCCGAGCACCTTCAGTGCGTTCTCCTCGCCGACCTTCCACTTCGCCGACTTGACGAACTGGAACACCCCGATCGGCCAGCCCTGGTTCCAGGCGCGCAGCGCGAGTCCGAACGCGGCCGTCGACTTGCCCTTGCCGATTCCGGTGTGGACGAAGAGCAGTGGACGGTTGCGGCGCTGGCGAGTCGTCAGCCCGTCGTCCGGCACGGTGGTCGGCTGTCCCTGCGGCATCAAGCGGCCCTCCTGTTGGATCCGTTGGTTCCCTGAACGTCCCTGACAAGTCCGGCGATCGAGTCGGCCCGCAGCTCGTCGAGCGTGACGGCGGTGCCGCCGAGCTCGCCCGCCAACCGGCCGGCCAGCCCGAGCCGCACGACCCCCGATTCGCAGTCCACGACGACGGACGCGGTGCCCTCGGCCTCGTGCAGCCGCGCGGCCCGCGCGGCCAGCGCCACCGGGTCCGGGCCACCGGTCGCCCGTCCGTCCGTCACCACGACCAGCAGCGGCCGCCGCGACGGATCGCGCAGCCGTTCCACCCGCAGCACGTCATGGGCCTTCAGCAGCCCCGCCGCGAGGGGGGTACGTCCACCGGTGGGCAGCGTCTCCAGGCGTGCGGCGGCCGTGTCCACGGACGACGTCGGCGGCAGCGCCACTTCGGCGCCCTTGCCCCGGAAGGTGATCAGACCGACCTTGTCCCGCCGCTGGTACGCGTCCAGCAGCAGCGACAGCACCGCGCCCTTCACGGCGCCCATGCGCTGCCGGGCGGCCATCGACCCGGATCCATCCACGACGAAGAGCACCAGGTTCCCCTCGCGCCCCTCCCTGGTGGCCTGCCGGAGATCATCGCGCCGCACCAGGAGGCCGCGCCCGGTGCGTCCGCGCGCGTGCTGGTGCGGGGCGGCGGCCTGCACGGTCGCCGTCAGATGCAGCTTGGTCAGCGGGCCCTCGGGCCGCCGCGCACCGGTCGTGCGACCGTGCTCGGTACGCGCCCGGGACCGCCTCCCTGCCGCACCCTCGCCGATCCCCGGCACGCTGAGCATCTTCGTCCGGAACGGCTCGGCAGCTCGTACGGGCTGCTGCTCACCGCCCCCGGCCGGGCGGCCCTGCGAGGGGAGTCCGGGCGTGTCGCCGTCCCCCGTCTCGGGCTGCGGCGGCGTGTCGGGCCCGTCCCCCTGCGGTGGCTGCCCACCCCCACCCGGCCCGTCCGGGTCGGGGTCGTCCCCGCCGCCGTCCCCTTCACCGCTGTTCTGCTCCAGCGTGTCGTCGAGCTTGTCCTCGTCGAGACCGGGCGCGTCGAACGGGTTGCGGCGGCGCCGGTGCGGGAGCGCGAGGAGCGCTGCCTGCCGGACGTCCTCGGCGAGCACGTCGGTACGTCCCGCCCACGCGGCCAGTGCGGTCGCGGTGCGGGCCATCACGATGTCGGCGCGCATCCCGTCGACCTCGAACGCCGCACAGGTGGCGGCGATCTGCCGCAGGGCACGGTCCCCGAGCACCACCTGGGGAAGCAGCGTCCGCGCGGCAACGATCCGCTCGCGCAACGCACCTTCCTCATCGGCCCACCGGGCGGCGAACCCGGCCGGATCGTCGTCGTAGGCGAGCCGCCGCCGCACCACCTCGACCCGCTGGTCGGTCTCGCGCGACGCCGCGACCTCGACGGTCAGCCCGAACCGGTCGAGCAACTGCGGCCGCAGCTCGCCCTCTTCGGGGTTCATCGTCCCGACGAGCAGGAACCGCGCGGCATGCCGTACGGAGACGCCTTCGCGCTCCACGTACGAGGCGCCCATGGCCGCCGCATCCAGCAGCAGGTCCACCAGGTGGTCGTGGAGCAGATTGACCTCGTCGACGTACAGGATTCCGCGATGTGCATCGGCGAGGAGCCCCGGCTCGAACGCCTTGACCCCGTCGGCGAGCGCCCGCTCGATGTCGAGCGCCCCGACGAGCCGGTCCTCGGACGCGCCCACCGGCAGCTCCACGGTCCGAGCCGCCCGCGACACGCCGCCCCCGGCCTCGTGAGGCCCATCCGGACAAGCGGGATCGGGCGACACCGGGTCGCAGGAGAACCGGCACCCGGAGACGACATCGACCTCGGGCATGAGCGCGGCAAGCGCACGCACGGCGGTGGACTTGGCGGTTCCCTTCTCCCCACGCACGAGCACACCACCGACAGCGGGCGATACGGCGTTCAGCAACAGTCCGAGCCGCAGATCGTCCTGCCCGACGATGGCAGTAAAGGGATACGGGGTACTCACAAAGCCTCCTCGACGACGTCATCCATCCATGAACCGGCGCCCCGTCCAGGCCCGCCGTCCAGCGTGTCCGGGCGGCTGCTCAGCCCGTACTGCGCCTGATTCCCGGGGGCGGCGGCGGAGCCCCGGCCACGGGAAGGGGCGGGGGCGGGAGACGAGCCCGCCGCGGGCGCTCCTCTCACGCCGACCCCCCGGCCACCCCGGCGCCACGCACCCCACGGGCCGCCGGCACCTCCGGGGCACCGGGGCCCACGAACGGCAGTCCTTCCGGCGCCCCCGCCTCGATCAGCCGCATCAGCGCCCCCGTATCCGCATGCTCCTCGATCAAATCCCCCAGCCGGTCCAGCTGTTCCTCCCGCAGCGCCCCGAAACTCGTGTCCGGCGCCGGCACGAACCGCCGTCCGGCAGCCTTCGCGACCTCCGCCAGGAACCGCCGCCGGAAGCCGTCGCTCTCCAGCGAGCCGTGCCAGTGCGTCCCCCACACCGCCCCCACCCGGCACCCGTCCAGGAACGGCTCGCCGCCCCGCACATCGGCGACCCCGTGATGGATCTCGTACCCCTCCACCGGCTCCCCGAGCGCCGAACCGACCGGCCGGGCCAGGGTCTTCTCCCGGTCGAACCGGATCCGTACCGGAAGCAGCCCGAGCCCATCGACCTGCCCGGCCCGCGACTCCACCTCGTCATCGATGCGCTCACCGAGCACCTGGAACCCGCCGCAGATACCGAGCACCGGACGTCCCTGCGCGGCCCGCCGCAGCAGCGCGTCGGCCATTCCCCGTTCGCGCAGCCAGGCCAGCGCCTTCACCGTGCCGCGGGTGCCGGGCACGATCACCAGGTCGGCGTCGGCCAGCTCCTCCGCCCGGTCCACGAACCGCACCACCACACCCGGTTCGGCGGCCAGCGCGTCCACGTCGGTGAAGTTCGACATCAGCGGCACCGCGCACACCGCGACCCGCAGCACGTCCTCGCCGTGCGGCGGCGCGACGACCGACTCGCGTACGGCCCCGCGCAGCGAGACCCGCAGCCCGTCCTCCTCGTCGATGCCCAGGCCATGGGCGAACGGCAGCACCCCGAACGTCGGCCGCCCGGTCAGCCCGTGCAGCATGTCGAGCCCCGGCTCCAGCAGCGAAACGTCGCCGCGGAACTTGTTGACCAGATAGCCCGCGATCAGCGCCTGGTCCTCGGCGCCGAGCAGCGCCGTCGTACCGAAGAAGGAGGCGAAGACACCGCCGCGGTCGATGTCGCCGACGACGACCACCGGGAACCGCGCGGCCCGCGCGATCCCCATGTTCACGATGTCGGTGCGGCGCAGATTGATCTCGGCCGGGCTGCCCGCCCCCTCGCAGATCACCGCGTCGTACGTGCCCCGAAGCTGCTCCAGACAGTCCACGACCGTGGAGAGCAGGGACTCCTGCCGCCCCCCGTGGTAGCCGCGTGCGCTCATCTCGCCCACCGGCCTGCCCATCAGGACGACCTGGCTGGAGCGGTCGCTGCCGGGCTTGAGCAGTACCGGGTTCATCAGCGCGGTCGGCTCCACCCGGGCCGCCTGGGCCTGCATCGCCTGCGCACGTCCGATCTCCGCGCCCTCGCGGGTGACGAACGAGTTCAGCGACATGTTCTGCGCCTTGAACGGCGCGACCTTCACCCCCTGGCGGACCAGCCAGCGGCAGATGCCTGCCGTGACGACGCTCTTGCCCGCGTCCGACGTGGTCCCGGCGACCAGCAGTCCGCCGCTCATGTTCCGCTCCGTCCCGCGGCCGGGCGCCGCCCCGTGGACGACCGCCGTCCCGCGATCAGCCGGCCCGCCGCGCACACGCCGAGGGCCAGCACCCCCACCCGGCGCGACAGCCGCACCGCGCGCTCGATGTCCTCGGTCCGCACCGCACGGCCGGCCGCGCCGTTCAGCACCGGCCGGTGCTCGACACGGCCGCCGTACGCGAGGGTCCCGCCGAGCCGTACGCCGAGCGCGCCCGCGAACGAGGCCTCCACCGGCCCCGCGTTGGGGCTCGGGTGGCTGCCGGCGTCGGCCCGCCAGGCCCGTACCGCCCGACGTGGATGCCCACCGGCAACCACGGCGAGCGCGGCCGTGAGCCGGGCACCGGGCCAGCCCACGACGTCGTCCAGCCGGGCCGAGGCCCAGCCGTAGCGCAGATGGCGGGGTGACTTGTGCCCGACCATGGCGTCGAGGGTGTTGACGGCCCGGAAGGCGACGAGTCCGGGCACGCCGCCCAGCGCGCCCCACACCAGCGCGCCGACCACCGCGTCGGAGGTGTTCTCGGCTACGGACTCCACCACGGCGCGGGCGATCTGCGGCCCGTCGAGGGAGTGCGGGTCGCGGCCGCACAGATGGGGGAGCCGCTCACGGGCCAGCGCGATGTCACCGGCGGACAGCGCGCGGCCGATGGCGCGGGCCTCCCGCCCCAGCGATGTGCCGCCGACGACCGACCAGGTGGCGGCGGCGGTGAGGGCGACGGATGCGGCGGGACGACGGCGTACGGCACGGGCGGCCAGCGCGGCTCCGGCCGCGGCGCCTCCGGCGCAGACCAGGGTGTGCAGTGCGCCCCACCCGCGGTGGTCGCGCCACAGGCGGCGCTCGACGGCCGCGGCGGCCCGTCCGAACGCGGCGACCGGATGCCGCCGGCGGGGATCACCGAGCAGCTGATCGCCGATCAGACCGGCCGTGGCGCCGTACGCGAAGATGCGGTCGGCTCGCACGGTTCAGCCGGCCGTTGCGCCTCGAAGGACCTTCGTACAGCCGGCTCCCGGTGGGAGCGGCACAGAAACGGACGACGACGCACGGCAGCCGGGCATGGCGATATGTCCTCACTCAGGGTCCGCGCCCTGGTTCGACGTGACCGGCGGCGAGAGTCTCCTGGCTCCCGGATCCGCAGTTCCCCCGGCCTTCCAGCCCGCCTGCGCGAGCCGTGACTTCCGGTGTGGGGGACTGCTCCCCGGTGACAGTGGCGGGACCGCGCCGGATTCGCACCGGCTTCCTCTGCTGTCGCCGTAAATGGCTCCGGCAGTCCACCACGCTCCGCGAATGCCCGTCAACCTGGCCTTGACCTGCGGTGGCGCAGTGTGCGCAGACGCACATCGGGCCGGACACACGCGAGGTGTGTCCGGCCCGACGGGACGTGCGGGTGGGTGCTCAGGCGACGATCAGATAGATCCCGTACGCGACCGCGGCCGCGCAGAGCCCGAAGCAGACGTAGGCGCCGGTGCGGGCGAGTACCAGGGAGCCCGAGCCGGAGCCGCCCTGCGCCGCCGGTTCCGGCTGCTTGGAGAGGCCGACGATGCCCAGGGTGAAGAGGCCCACCAGCGCCACGGTGACGACGAGCGAGACGCCGAAGACGGAGCCGAGAGCTGCCCAGTCGATGTTCATGGTGATCTGTCCTTACACCGTGGCGGGCCGCGCCGGATCGGCGACGGTTCCGGCCGGGGCCGGGATGGTGGACTTGAGGTCCGTGGCTGCGGTCGCGTCCGCCGTGGTGGCCGGAGCGGCGGCCCCGGTGGGCGGCGGGGTGACGGCCGCGATGGCGGTGGTGATGACACCCGCCGGTTCGGCGGCGGGAGCGACATCGCCGTGACCGACCGGCTTGCGGCGGGACAGCAGCCAGATGGCGGCGGAGCCGCCGATCAGCAGCATGGCGACGACGACGACACCCCAGGTGCCCTGCTTGGTGAGGAACTCCGCACCCGCACCGACCAGACCGGCGGCCGGCAGGGTCAGACCCCAGGCGACGAACATCCGGGTCGCGGTGGACCAGCGGACCACACCGCCCCGGCGGCCCAGGCCCGCACCCATCACCGCGCCGGAGCACGACTGGGTGGTGGAGAGGGAGAAGCCGAGGTGCGAGGAGGCCAGGATGACCGTGGCCGCGCTGGTCTGGGCGGCGAAGCCCTGCGGCGGCTTGAGTTCGGTGAGGCCACTGCCCATGGTGCGGATGATGCGCCAGCCGCCGAGGTAGGTGCCGAGCGCGATGGCCATACCCGCGGAGACGATGACCCAGACCGGCGGGTTGGAGCCGGGGGAGAGAACGCCGCCGGTGACCAGGGCGAGGGTGATGATGCCCATGGTCTTCTGCGCGTCGTTGGTGCCGTGGGCGAGCGAGACCAGTCCGGCCGAGGCGATCTGGCCGGCGCGGTAGCCCTTCGCGGTGGCCTTCTCCTGGGCGTCGTTACGGACCTTCCCGCTGATTCGGTACGTCAGCCTGGTCGCCAGCAGTGCGGCGAGACCGGCGACGACCGGGGCGGCGACCGCGGGGAGCAGCACCTTGGTGACGACGGTGCCGCCGTCGACCGAGGACCAGCCCGCCGACATCACCGCGGCGCCGATGAGACCGCCGAAGAGGGCGTGGGAGGAACTGGACGGCAGGCCGACCAGCCAGGTCAGCAGATTCCACAGAATGGCGCCGACGAGGGCCGCGAAGATGACTTCCGTCCGCAGCCCGTTCTCGTTGATGATCCCGCCGGAGATCGTTTTGGCGACCTCGACCGACAGGAACGCGCCGACCAGGTTGAGAGCGGCGGACATGGCCACCGCTGTCTTGGGTTTGAGAGCGCCGGTCGAGATGGTGGTCGCCATCGCGTTGGCGGTGTCATGGAAACCGTTCGTGAAATCGAACACTAGAGCTGTCACGATCACAATCGCGAGGAGCAGCGTGATGTGTTCCATTTACCCAGGCAATCGTTCGACGTCATTGGCTCGTGGACCGTAGGCAACCTGGGTGAACGGAAGATGAACTGGACGGGGCCCTGTGGTGACTCAAAGCGGAGTGGCGTTGATCGTTTCGCCAGCCGCATGGCAGCCGGGGGTCACCGCAGGGCGTGCGGTGGCCGGAATTCGCCGCCACGCCCCGTCCTGCGGGCCGCCGATTCCGAGGGCGAATCCGCCGGAAAATCCGACAAAGAGATGTCGGTCACCCGACGGTTCCCTGTCGCGCCCGCACCGCTGACAGGATTGCCCCATGAGCGATCGGGATGAGGACGGAAGCGGCGCAACAGCCGTGCAGGACACACAGGATGCACACGCCGCACATGACGCACAGGACGCCGTCGAGCGGGCCTGGCACGGCGTCGTCGCCACCGCTCGCAGGACCGCGGCGGAGGGCCTGGTCGTCGGGACCTCGGGCAATGTGTCGGCGCGGGTCGGCGACCTCGTCCTGGTCACGCCGAGCGGTGTGCCCTACGACCGGCTCGGCCCCGGTGACACCGTCGCCGTCGACCTGGAGGGCCGCCAGGTCCTCGGCGAACTGGTCCCGACCAGCGAACTCCCGATCCATCTGGCGGTCTACCGCAACAGCGACGCGGCCGCCGTCGTGCACACCCACGCCGTACACGCCACGGCCGTCTCCACCCTCGTCCCCGAGGTCCCGCTCGTGCACTACGCCGCCGCCATGCTCGGCGGCCCCGTCCGTACCGCGGCCTACGCGCGGTACGGAACGAAGGAGCTGGCCGACAACATGCTGGGCGCCCTGCGCGACCGCACCGGCTGTCTGCTCCGGAACCATGGGACCGTCACCTACGGATCCACCCTCGACGAGGCCTACGACCGCACCGCCCAGCTCGAATGGATGTGCAGGCTCTGGCTCACCGCCGTCTCCGTCCCCGGCCACTCCCCGTCCCTGCTCACCCGGGCCCAGCTGGACGAGGTGCAGGACGCCCTGAAGGGATACGGACAGCCCGGCTGACGGGAAGGGGCGCCCCCGTCCTGCCACCGGACGGCCCCCGCCCACTGGCACGGCGCGGCACGCCGCCCGACACTGAAGCGGTGCGCCCGGCTACAGCGACGGCAGCAGCCGTCATCACCGTCCTCGGCGTCGGCGCGGCAGCGGTCGCGGCCGGCCGGTACGCCAGCGACGCCGCCCTCCGGGTGCCGTCCGGCCGTCCCCTCCCCGCCGACCGCAAGCTCACCGTGCACGCCACGGCGGCCGGACAGGTCACGCTCACCCGCTCCTTTGCCGCGCTCCGGCCAGGTACGTACGGACTGATGGGCGACGGCGTCCACGCCGTCGTCGGCCCCGTGATCGAACAGGCGCCGCACGCCGCCGACGCCGTCGTGCGCCGACTGGAACGCGTCAACAGCGGCACCCTGGAACCCGGCACCCAGGTCCGGATCACCCCCGCGCTGCACAGCGGCGACCCGGGCACCGCCCTCGGACTCGACCACCAGGACGTCGAGATCCCCGGCGAACTCGGCTCCCTGCCCGCGTGGTTCCTGCCCGGCGCCCGGGACACCTGGGTCATCACCGTGCACGGCCTCGGCACCACCCGCGAGCACCCCATGAATGTCATGGAATTCCTGCACGGGCTGCGGCTCCCGGTCCTCGACCCGGCCTACCGAGGCGACCCCGGAGCCCCACGTTCCCCGGACGGCCTCGCCCACCTCGGCGAGTCCGAATGGCGAGACCTGGACGCGACGATCCGTTTCGCCGTGCGGTACGGCGCCGAGAAGGTCGTCCTGCACGGCTGGTCCACCGGCGCCTCGATGGCCCTGCACGCGGCCGTCAACTCCGCTCTCCGCGACCGGATCTGCGGCCTCGTCCTGGACTCCCCGGTGCTCGACTGGGCCACCACTCTGCGCGCCCTGGCAGCCGCCCACGGTGTGCCTTCCGCACTGATGCCGCTCGCCGTCCGCGCCGCCCAGGGCCAGACCGGACTCCACGGAGCCAGACTCCTCGACACCTCCATCCCGCCGGCTCTGCACGTCCCGACGCTGATCTTCCACGGCCCCGACGACACCCTGGCCCCCTGGCAGCCGTCCCGCGATCTCGCCGCGCGCCGCCCCGACCTGGTCGCCCTGCACCCCGTCCCGCAGGCTCCGCATGCGGCAATGTGGAATGCCGCTCCGGCCCGCTACGAAGAGACCATGCGGCGCTTCCTCACGCCCCTGATGTGACCTGATGCGATGGATCAACCGGTTGGTCCGGCCCCGGTCCACCGCCCCTTCCGTCGCGAATTCGGGTTCCGTTTGGGCTTTCGGGCCGTCAGAGGCAAGACTGCTCCCGTGACGTCCCGTACCCCGCGCGACTCCAGGCTGCGACTTGTCCGCCCGCGACCCCTTGCCACCGCCCGCAAGGTCGTGACCACCCGGCGCACCAGGCCGGCCCCCCGCCCGCCCGAGGGCACCCCGCCCCGTGCGGAACTGGCCCGCCAGGCCAGGGGCGCGCTGGCCGACGCCGTGCGGATCGCCCGCTGGGCCGCCGACGGCGCGAGCCCCGGCACGGCCCTGCTCGCCGCGCATGCTCTCGAACGGGCCGCGGCCGCACTGGAATTGTCCCCGGCACAGGTGCGCTCCGGCTGGGACCGGGCCCGTCTGGCCGGCCTTGTGGAGCTGCACGGCGAGACCGCACGCCCGGGCTGGCGGCTGCGTGCCTGGGACCGGGACGACTCCGCCGTGCTCCGCGGCTGGGTGGCGCTCTTCGACGCCTGGTCGCTCGTCCACCCGGCGCCCGAGGACATCGAGGCCACCGCGGTCGCCGAAGCCGTCGAGGCCGTGCCCCAGGTACTCTCCCTCCTCCAGCTCTCGGCGGGCCCGGTCACCGTGCCGGCCCTCCTCGATCTTCTCGGCCAGCGCGTCGCGGAACTCCACGAGGAGCGCTGCGAGGTGCCGTACGGGCCGCAGGCACTGCCCGAACCGCCCGAACCCGCCCCCACCGCGCACCCCGCGGCCCTGGTGGCGCGCCTCCTCGACTGGGCCCTGGAGGGACTGGCGGCCGTCGGCGCGCTCACGCTCGGCGTCGGCCACGCCACCCTCACCCCGCTCGGCAACTGGGCGGTCTGGGTCAAGCTGGAACAGATCTGCGTCGCCGCCCAGAGCCCGGCCGGGAACATCGAGCAGTCCGCCGCCGACATGCTGCTCGGCTGCGCCCGGCTCACCCCGGGGCCGGCCCGTGCCGAGTACCGTGCCTGGCTCGCCGCCCGCCCGGTCGGCAGCGCCGTCGCCGAACTGCTCGCCGTCGCCCGCGGTGAGGACGCACTGCTGCGCGGACTCGCCTTCGAAGCGCTCCGGGTCGTCGGCGCCCCCGCCGAGCCCGTGGTGCGCTCCGTCGTCACCGATGCGTCGCTGCGCCCGTACGCACTGATCTGGCTGGCCGAGTACGACGGAGCCGACCCCGAGGACGCCCAGGAGGTCCTCAGCCGCGAGGAATCCACCTGGCTCTGGGTCGACACTGCGGCGGCCGTCGCCGACCACGGCGAGACCGCGCTGCTGGTCCGCCATCTCGACTCGGCCGTCCAGGGCACCGTCCCGGCCCTGCTCGAAGAGGTACGGGCCGTCGGCCACCCCCGCACGGTCCAGGTGCTGGTGGCGCTGGCCGCCGCCCACCCGGATCCGGCCCTGGCCAAAGCCGTCCGCCGGGCGGCGTTCCAGGTGCACACCGGCGGCGCCTGACCGGCCCGCGGCAGGCCGTCCGGGGAGACGGACGCGTCAGCGCCTGTCCTCGGCCCGGCCGGGCCGGACCGAGGACGCAGATACTCAGTCCGCGGACCCCGGGGCGTACGTCCCGAAGCTCCACACATTGCCCTCCGCGTCCCGCGCCATGTAGTCGCGCGAGCCGTAGTCCTGGTCCGTGGGCGGCATCAGGATCTCCACGCCGTGCTCCACGGCCCGGGCGTGGTGCGCGTCGACCTCGTCCACCACCACGTACACCCCGCTCGGCCCCGCGCCCGCCATCGCCTCGGCGAAGACCCCCTCGCGGCCCTTCGAGCCCAGCATCACCCTGCCGTTGCCGCAGGACAGCTCCGCGTGCAGAACCGTGCCGTTCCTGCCCTCGTACACGGCTTCCTCGGTGAACCCGAGGCCCTGCGTGAGCGTCTTGATCGCGGCCTTCGCATCGTCGTACAGAATCGTCGGATAGATCGTCGGAACCCCGGCCGATGCGCCTGCCATGGCGCTCACCTCATTTCGCACTCCGCTTGACCTTCTGCTGTGATCTGCGTCTCAGTCTTCCACCGGCCACTGACAACGGCCCGGACCGGCTCAGCGGAAGGTGTTGCAGTCGGCCATGTCGCCGCTGCGGAAGCCGGCGGTGAACCACTGCTGGCGCTGCGCGGCCGAGCCGTGCGTCCAGGACTCGGGGGTGACCCGGCCCTGGAACCTCTCCTGGATCCGGTCGTCGCCGACCGCCGCGGCCGCATCGAGACCGTCCCGGATGTCCGCCGGTGTCACCGAGGTGATCAGCGGCCGACCGGTCAACTCGTCGGGCGTGGTCGTCGCGTGGTGCGCCCAGACCCCGGCGTAGCAGTCGGCCTGCAGCTCCACCTTCACCGCGTTGCTGTTCGAGCCCGTCCGGCCGTCCTGCGACCGGCTCAGCGTCCCCATCTGGTCCTGCACACGGTGGCCGTACTCGTGCGCGACGACGTACGCCTCGGCGAACGGGCCGCCGCTCGATCCGAACTTCGTCCGCAGATCGTCGAAGAACCCCAGGTCCAGATAGACCTGCCGGTCGCCGGGACAGTAGAACGGCCCGACCGCCGAGGTCGCGGCACCGCAGGCGGTGCCGATCCGGTCGGTGAACAGAACCGTCTTCGCGTCCGCGTACCGCGCGCCCCGCCGGGCGAACTCCCGGCGCCAGAAGTCCTGCACGCTGTTGACCACCGCGACCGTCCGGCAGTCGTCCCGGGTGTTCGCGTCCTGGCCGGTCCGGCAGCTCTGCTCGACCTGCGCCGCCGAGGACGCGGTCGCCGTGGTGCCCGAGTCGCCCGACGAAAGGCCCAGCTGGTCGGGGCCGACACCGAAGAACAGCCCCAGGATCAGCGCGATCACACCGATGATGCCGCCGCCCACCGTCGCCCTGCCGCCCGGGACCCGGCTGCCGCGCACATCCCGGACCTCGGACGTGTCCAGATCGGCGTCGTCGTCGAACTGCATGGGACACCACTCTCCGCTCCGGCCCCGGCCGCCTCACCGCCCTGCGCCGAGTATCGGACAGTTCATCCTCACCTGCCCGTTTTCGGTGACAGGGCGCAATGGGCCGGCGGCACTGGGCGATCGCCCGGTGGGTCCGGTGGGCGCAGTGGTGTCAGCACGCGGAAAAGCAGTTGCACACCGCCAGTAGAATGACCCCATGGCAATTCTCCTTGTGCACTAGACGGCGTCGAGATAACTCCGCCCGTCGTCCCGCCCGCCGTCCATACCGCCCTGGAGTTTTACCCGTGATCACCGCTTCCGGCATCGAGCTGCGTGCCGGCGCCCGCATCCTCATCGAGTCCGCCTCCTTCCGTATCGCCAAGGGCGACCGCATCGGTCTCGTCGGCCGCAACGGGGCGGGCAAGACCACCCTCACCAAGTGCCTCGCAGGCGAAGGCATGCCCGCCGGCGGGACCATCTCCCGCTCCGGCGAGGTCGGCTACCTCCCGCAGGACCCGCGCACCGGCGACCTCGAAGTCCTCGCCCGGGACCGCATCCTCTCCGCCCGTGGTCTCGACGAGATCCTGCGCAAGATGCGTGAGAACGAGGACCGGATGGCGAACGGCAAGGGCGCCACCCGCGAGAAGGCCATGAAGAAGTACGAGCGGCTGGAGACGGAGTTCCTCACCAAGGGCGGTTATGCCGCCGAGGCCGAGGCCGCCACCATCGCCGCCGCGCTCAGCCTGCCCGACCGGGTGCTCGGACAGCCGCTCCACACGCTCTCCGGCGGTCAGCGCCGCCGCGTCGAGCTGGCACGCATTCTCTTCTCGGACGCCGACACCCTGCTCCTCGACGAGCCGACCAACCACCTCGACGCCGACTCGATCGTCTGGCTGCGCGACTACCTCAAGAGCTACCGCGGCGGCTTCATCGTGATCTCCCACGATGTCGACCTCGTCGAGACAGTCGTCAACAAGGTCTTCTACCTCGACGCCAACCGCTCGCAGATCGACGTCTACAACATGGGCTGGAAGCTCTACCAGCAGCAGCGTGAGGCCGACGAGAAGCGCCGCAAGCGCGAGCGTCAGAACGCCGAGAAGAAGGCCGCGGCCCTCAACTCGCAGGCCGACAAGATGCGCGCCAAGGCCACCAAGACCGTCGCCGCGCAGAACATGGCCAAGCGCGCCGAGCGGCTGCTCTCCGGCCTGGAGGCCGTCCGCGTCTCCGACAAGGTCGCCAAGCTGCGCTTCCCCGAGCCCTCGCCGTGCGGCAAGACCCCCCTGATGGCGGAGGGGCTGTCCAAGTCCTACGGCTCGCTCGAAATCTTCACCGACGTGGATCTCGCCATCGACAAGGGCTCCCGCGTCGTCATCCTCGGCCTCAACGGTGCGGGCAAGACCACCCTGCTGCGGCTCCTCGGCGGCGCCGAGAAGCCGGACACCGGCGAGGTCATCGAGGGGCACGGGCTCAAGCTCGGTTACTACGCGCAGGAGCACGAGACCCTCGACCCGGAACGCTCCGTCCTGGAGAACATGCGCTCCGCCGCCCCGGACCTCGACCTCGTCGAGGTCCGCAAGACGCTGGGTTCGTTCCTCTTCTCCGGCGACGACGTCGACAAGCCGGCCGGGGTGCTCTCCGGCGGTGAGAAGACCCGCCTCGCGCTGGCGACCCTGGTGGTCTCCTCCGCGAACGTACTGCTCCTCGACGAGCCGACGAACAACCTCGACCCGGCCAGCCGCGAGGAGATCCTCGGCGCGCTGCGCACGTACAAGGGCGCGGTCGTTCTCGTCACGCACGACGAGGGTGCGGTCGAGGCGCTCCAGCCCGAACGGATCATCCTGCTGCCGGACGGCGTCGAGGACCTGTGGGGCGCGGACTACCGGGACCTGGTCGCGCTGGCCTGATCCACTCCGACTGGATCATTCGGCCCAGACGTGATCCATCATCTGTGTGAGGACCTCTCGTACCTCGCCGCGGCGCCCGGCAGATACCTGCCGGGCGCACCCATGTGGGGTCCGATCCTCCCGTACGGCCCTGACCTGGCCGTTCATCTCGGACCCGCGGCGACACGCCCCTGTCGCCCTACGGAATGCTGGATTCCGGTTGTGATGGCGTATTCCCGGGGTGCCAAACCGGTTGTACGGACCTTGCCGAATGGGTGGCCAGGAAGCCCGCGAGGGGTGATCATGAGAGTCCAGAGCGCACTTCCCATGAGGAGGCACGGGTGGCCGAGACTCTGAAGAAGGGCAGCCGGGTTACCGGCGCCGCGCGTGACAAGCTCGCGGCAGACCTGAAGAAGAAGTACGACTCCGGTGCGAGCATCCGGGCGTTGGCCGAAGAGACCGGCCGCTCCTACGGATTCGTCCACCGGATGCTCAGCGAGTCCGGAGTCACGCTGCGAGGGCGTGGCGGAGCAACACGAGGCAAGAAGGCCGCCGCGGCCTGACGGCCGTCGGCGGATCGGGGCGCGTCGCTGGACGGACGCGTTCCGAGGGCTCACCTGTTTCGGAGGTGGCCACCCGGTAGGTCGCGTGATCGACCGGGTGGTTACTGTTCAGTCACTTAGCTCGACCTGCTGACTGCACCCGATCCCGGAGGCGCCCCATGACCTCGCTCGACTCTGTGCTCGACCAGGACGGCGTACGACTCACCGTCGATGACGCGGTTGCCACGGTGTCCCTCACCAACTCGGCCAAGCGCAACGCTCAGTCCCCCGCTCTGTGGCGGGCGTTGACGGCGGCCGGAAGGGCACTGCCCGGCAGCGTGCGGGTTGTCGTGCTGCGCGGCGAGGGGAAATCCTTCTCCGCCGGCCTCGACCGGCAGGCGTTCACCCCTGAGGGGTTCGACGGTGAGCCGTCGTTCCTGGACCTGGCGCGCGGCTCGGAGTCCGAGCTCGACGCGACCATCGCCGAGTACCAGGAGGCGTTCTCCTGGTGGCGCCGCAACGACATCGTGTCCATCGCAGCCGTGCAGGGACATGCCATCGGTGCCGGCTTCCAGCTCGCCCTCGCGTGCGATCTGCGGATCGTCGCCGAGGACGTGCAGTTCGCCATGCGCGAGACCAGCCTGGGCCTGGTCCCGGACCTCACCGGCACGCACCCTCTGGTGAACCTGGTGGGGTATGCCCGTGCGCTCGAGATCTGTGCCACCGGCCGCTTCGTGCACGCGGAGGAGGCCGAGCGCACCGGTCTCGCCAACCTCGTCGTCCCCGCCGACCAGCTCGACGAGGCGGCCCGCGACCTGTCCGCAGCACTGCTGGCGGCTCCGCGCGACGCCGTCATCGAGACCAAGGCGCTGCTGAGTGGTGCCGTCTCGCGCACGTACGAGGACCAGCGCACCGCCGAACGCGCGGCGCAGGGCCGTCGGCTGCGAGACCTGGCGGGCGTCACCGACTGAGAGCACGGCACCGGCCGGGCGACGAACCGCCCGGCCGCCCCTCTCAGTGCTTCTCCACCACCGCGGTGACCAGCACGGTGACCGGCGGGTGCCCGTGCACGGCCTCCGACACCGCCGTGCGCACCGCCAGCGCCACGTCGAGTGCCCGGTGGTCCCCGGACGTCGCCAGTTCGACCCGCACATGGTCCGGGGCCGTGTGCACCGCGCTGCCCAGCACCCGGGTCAGTGCCGCGACGCCGGGGACCCCGGCGGCCGCGGTCCCTGCCACGCCCTCCGGCTCCGCTCCACGCACCGCGGACGGCTCCGGTGCCGGCCGTCCGGGGACCGTGTCCAGCAGCTCCGTCACCCGTAGGTCCACCTCGCCGACCACCAGGCCGAGCCGTTGTGCGGCTGCTGTCAGCAGCGCCGAGCGCAGTGCGGCGGCGGCGGTGGGCAGTGGCCGGTCGGCCGTTGCCGACATCGTCGCCTCGATCCGCAGCGGCCCGGGCAGCAGCGCACTGGGCGGGGCCGGCAGTGCCGGGTCCGGGGCGGATTCGGGATCCGCCACCGCGATCCGTACCTCACCGAGCACGGGGCCGGGGCCGGGCGTGTCCACCGTCCGGCGCAGCACCGCGACGGCGGCTCGCTCCGAGATCCACGCGCCGTCCGCCGGACCGCCCAGAGGGAGCAATCGGCCCAGGCCGAGCCTCTGTCGTACCGCAGCTGTCCATCCGTCGGCCCTGTGCGGGCTGTCAGCCGTCGTCATTGCCCCAGCCTGCCGCATCCGCGGCGCGAGATGGGGCAAGCACACTTAATGTGGGCAACGAAGTCCGACCCTGCCCTGAAGGGAAGTGTGGCGATGACCGACACCCCACAGCGGAACCGGCCCGAGAACCCCGACCAGGCGACGGGGGACGACAGCAGAAGGAGTCCGCTGACCAAGCGCGGCGGGGGAGACCCCGCCACCCGCGGCCGTACCACCATCGCGGACGGTGTGGTCGAGAAGATCGCCGGCATGGCGGCGCGCGACGTGGTCGGTGTCCATGCGATGGGAAGCGGCCTCTCCCGTACGTTCGGCGCGGTGCGTGACCGGGTCCCCGGCGGCGGCAAGTCCGTGACCCGCGGCGTCAAGGCGGAGGTCGGCGAGTCGCAGACCGCGCTCGACCTGGAGATCGTCGTCGACTACGGCGTCTCGATCTCCGATGTCGCCCGTGATGTGCGGGAGAACGTCATTGCGGCGGTCGAAAGGATGACCGGCCTCGAGGTCGTCGAGGTCAATATCGCGGTCAGCGATGTGAAGCTGCCCGACGAGGAGGACGAGGACCAGTCCGAGCCACGTCTCCAGTAAGCCTCCCACCCGAGGCAGTTGAGGAGCGCACGATGAGCATGGCTGTGGTCGGCCTGGTGGCCGGCATGGCGCTCGGGTTCGCCGGATACTTCGGCGGATTCGGGGCCTTTCTGCTGGTCGCGGCGTTGGGAGCGGTCGGCTTCATCGCCGGTCGTTTCCTCGACGGCGATCTGGAACCCGGCGACTTCTTCCGGAGTCGCGAGCGCGGCGACCGACGGCGATGACGGAGTTGTCGGGGGTACTCGGCCGGATCCCTGCCGCGGAACGCGGGGAGACCAGGATCGCCGACCGGGTGGTCGCGAAGATTGCCGCGCAGGCAGCGAAGGAGGCGATCGACGAGCCGCCGAAGGAGGGTGCGTCCCCGCGTGCCACCGTCACGGTGCAACGCGACACCGCACGGGTACGGGTCAGTCTGGAACTCGGATACCCCACCGACATCGGCCGCCAGTGCGGTGCCGTGCGTCGGCGGGTCATCGAACGGGTAAGGGCGTTGGCGGGGATGGAAGTGCCCGAAGTGGCCGTACAGGTCGAGCGTCTGCACCCCGCGGGAGCGAGCGCCGCGGCACAGGGGAGGATCCGATGACCGAACCCCAGGACCCGGGGAACAGCACGAGGCGCCTGCCCGCCGTCGACCCTGTGGAACACGGCGGAGCGGTGGCCCTGGACCAGTCGGCCTCCGCCGCCTCGTACGACCCGGCGCCGACGAAGGAGGACGGCGGCGGTGCCGGCCGCTTCTGGTCAGCGCGCCGCGTCCCCGCCGGCCTCGTCGCGCTGGTGATCCTCGGCGGTGCAGGCCTGCTGCTGTACGACGTGGCGGCGGTGCGGGCCGACCATCCGGCGATGCGGTGGCGCCGCTCGCTCGCCGACGAACTGGCGCAACGCCCGCTGAACAACGTGTGGGTGCTGGTCGGAGCGGGGGTCGCCATGGCGATCGGCCTGTGGCTGATCGTCCTCGCCGCCACGCCCGGCCTTCGCGACCTGCTGCCGATGCGCCGTGACCGTCCCGGTGTACGGGCCGGGCTCGACCGCACCGCCGCCGCCCTGGTCCTGCGCGACCGGGCGGTGGAGGTGTCCGGCGTGCAGTCGGTGCGGGTCCGGATGGGGCGTGCCAAGGTCGCTGTGCGCGCCGTGTCGCATTTCCGTGAACTCGACGACGTTCGGGCCGACTTGGACACCGTGCTGGCCACGGGCATCGAGGAACTGGGTCTGGCGAAGCCGCCGAGCCTGTCGGTGCATGTCCGCCGTCCCACCAAGAAGGGGTGACCACGGTGCTCAGTACCGTCAACCGGGTACTGCTCGGACTCGCCGGCCTGGTGCTGATCTGCGGCGGCGGCGCGGTACTCGCCGCCGGGCTCGGTCTCTCCGTACCGTCCTGGTGGCCGTGGGACGGCAGGACCGACGTGCTGCTCTCCCAGGCCGACCGGGATCGCTGGCGCGCCGACGGCTGGTGGTGGCCCACCGTGATCGTGGTCCTCGCCGTGCTGGTCGTCCTCGCGCTGTGGTGGTTCCTCGCCCAGCTCCGCCGCGCCCGCCTCGCCGAGGTGCTGGTCGAGAGCGGCGACGGCGAGGGGGCGCTGCTGCGCGGCCGGGCCCTGGAGGGCGTGCTCGCCGGGGAGGCGGGGACACTGGACGGGGTGGCCCGTGCTCAGGTGACGCTCGTCGGCCGGCGCATTTCGCCGCAGGCCCGGATCAGGCTGCTGATGGAACCGCACGCGGCACCGGGCGAGGCGCTCGGCCGCCTCACGGACGAGGCACTGGCCCATGCGCGGGACTCGGCGGGGCTGGCGCAGCTACCGGCCGAGGTGCAGCTGCGGGCCGTCAAACACCGTGCCGAACGCGTGAGTTGACGGCGGGGACGTCCGGCAGCGGCACAATCCTGCCCGTCGAGGGTGCCTCCCGTGCCCTTGGGGCCATGGGGGAGATCGAGGGCAGGATCGGCCACCGGACGGCCCCGGCGCTCGCTCAGAACCCGTGCCGTACACCGCCGTCCACCGGCACCATGATCCCCGTCAGATACGACGCCGCGGGCGACAGCAGGAACGCCGCCGTCCGGCCGAACTCCTGCGGTGTGCCGTACCGGCGCAACGGAATGCGCGCCTCGGCCGCCGCACGGGACGCCTCCGCATCGCCGGACAGCGCGTCCAGCTCACGCACCCGGTCGGTGTCGATCCGGGCCGGCAGCACGCCCACCACGCGGATGCCCCGCGGGCCGAGCTCGTCGGCCAGGGACTTGGCGAATCCGGCCAGGCCCGGTCGCAGACCGTTCGAGATGGTCAGCCCGGCGATCGGCTCATGGACCGAGCCGGACAGCACGAAGCCGATCACCCCGCCCTCGCCGAGCGCCGCGGCCGCCGTACGCGCCAGCCGCACCGCACCCAGGAACACCGAATCGAATGCCGACTGCCACTGCTCGTCCGTGTTGTCCGCGACGAAGCCGGGAGCGGGCCCACCGACGCTGATCAGGATGCCGTCGAGCCGCCCGAACCGCTCATGGGCGGTGTCCACCAACCGCTGCGCGGCGGCGGGCTCCGCATTGTCGGCGGCGAGACCGACGGCGTCCGGCCCCAGTTCGGCGGCGGCCGCCTCGGCCCGCTTCTCGTCACGGCCGGTGATGATCACCTTCGCTCCGTCCGCCACCAGCTCCCGTGCCGTGGCGTTGCCCAGCCCCCGGGTCGCGCCGGTGACGATGTACACACGGTCCTTCAATTCAAGATCCATGGCCCCTATCCTGCCGTCTCGGCCTCCAGCATGTCCTCCCCGGTCAGTGCGACCGCGGTGCCCACCAGTCCGATATGGCTGAATGCCTGCGGGAAATTGCCCAGCTGCCGCCGCGCCACGGTGTCGTACTCCTCGGCCAGCAGCCCGACATCGTTGCGGAGCTCGAGGAGCCGCTCGAAGAGTTCGGTGGCCTCCTCGGCGCGCCCGGTCAGGCGCAGTGCGTCCGCCAGCCAGAACGAGCACGCCAGGAACGCTCCTTCGCCGCCCGGCAGTCCGTCGATCGAGACACCCTCCGTGCTGTAGCGGCGGACCAGACCGTCGCTGCCCAACTCGTCCCGGACCGCGTCGACCGTGCCGACGAGTCTCGGATCGTCCGGCGGCAGGAATCCGCTCCGAGCGATCAGCAGCGTCGCCGCGTCCAGGTCCCGGGAGCCGTACGACTGCGTGAACGTGTTCCGTACCGGGTCGTACCCCTTCTCGCACACCTCCCGGTGCACGGCGTCCCGCATCACCCGCCACCGTTCGGCGTCCCCGGCCAGCGACGGGTTCGCCTCCAGGGTGCGTACGGCGCGGTCGGCGGCGACCCAGGCCATCACCTTCGAGTGCACGAAGTGGCGGCGCTGGCCACGGATTTCCCAGAGTCCCTCGTCCGGCTCGCGCCAGGTGGACTCCAGGAATCCGAGCAGGCTGAGCTGGAGGCTCCAGGCGTGCGGTTGATCGGCCAGGCCCGCCTCGCGCGCGAGCCGGAGCGAGTCGATGACCTCTCCGTACACATCCAGCTGCCGTTGCCGGACCGCCGCGTTGCCGATCCGGACCGGGCTGGAGTTCTCGTATCCGGCCAGCCAGGGCAGCTCCGCCTCGGGCAGCCGCCGTTCGCCCGACAGGCCGTACATGATCTGCAGGTCGGCGGGATCCCCGGCGACGGCGCGCAGCAGCCAGTCCCGCCAGGCGGCGGCCTCCCCCACGTAGCCGGCCGAGAGCAGCGCGTTGAGCGCCAGGGTGGAGTCCCGCAGCCAGCAGAAGCGGTAGTCCCAGTTCCGGACGCCGCCGATCTCCTCCGGCAGCGATGTGGTGGGGGCCGCCACGATGCCGCCGGTCGGGGCGAAGGTGAGCGCCTTGAGGGTGATCAGCGAGCGGATCACGGCTTCCCGGTACGGTCCCCGGTACTTGCAGCGGGCCGACCACTCGGCCCAGTCGGAAAGGGTGTTCTTCAGCGCCTCGTGCGGATCGACGAGGTCGGGACGCGGCGAGTGGGACGGGTGCCAGGTCAGGACGAACGCCACCTGCTCGCCGGCGGAGACGGTGAAGGACGAGCAGGTGGAGAACTCCTGGCCCCACGTCTTGACCGGTGGCTCGCTGCGCAGCCAGACCGAGTCGGGTCCGGCGACCGCCACCCGGTGGCCCTGCGAGCGGCGCATCCACGGCACGATGGAGCCGAAGTCGAAGCGCAGCCGGATCACCGATGTCATGTCGACGGAGCCGCTGATCCCCTCGACGATCCGCATGACATCGGGTTCCTGGTCGCGCTGCGGCATGAAGTCGATGACCTTGACGGTGCCGGTGCGGGTCTCCCAGAACGTCTCCAGGACGAGGGAGTCACCCACGTAGCTGCGCCGGGTGCAGCTGTCCGCGCCCTTCGGAGCGATGCGCCAGTGGCCGTTGTCGTCGTCGCCGAGCAGAGCGGCGAAGCAGGCGCCCGAGTCGAAGCGGGGCAGACAGAGCCAGTCCACAGAACCGTTCCTGCCGACCAGGGCGGCTGTCTGCAGATCGCCGATCAGGGCGTAGTCCTCGATGCGTGGGGTCACGTTCTGCCGTGTTCCCGAACCGGGGCCTCGCTAAGCAGCCGGTGTCCCACGGGCGGCCGCAGACTCCTGCCGCGGAACCGGTCGGGCGGCCACCGGTCAGGCTGCCGCGGGCACTGTCAGGCCGTCGCGGGCTCGGGCTTCTCCGGCTCGGTCTCCGGCTCTCCGGAGGCCTCGGCCCCGGCCGCGGCCTCCACCCGGTCGCGCTTCTCGCGCCGGGCGAGCACCACATATCCGACCGGTACGCCCGCGGCGAACAGCCACCACTGGACCGCATACGCCATGTGCGGACCGATGGAGCTGTCGTCGGGGGCCTCGATCAGCTCGGGGACGTCGCCGGACGGTTCGGGCCCGGTCTGCTCGATGTAGCCGCCGAGGACGGGCCGGGAGAGCGCCTTGGCCTGCTGGGCGCTGTTGATCAGCATCACCTGGCGGTCAGGCAGGTCCGACAGGTCCTTGATGCCGCTGGTTCCCGTCGTCTCGTCGGCCTTGAGCCGCCCCGTGACGGTCACTTCGCCCTTGGGTACGGCCGGGACGTCCGGGAAGGCGCGCTGGTCGTCGGCGGCGGGGACCCAGCCGCGATTGATCAGGACCGTGCCGCCGCCTTTGAGGTCGAGCGGGATCAGTACGTGGAAACCGATGCTTCCGTCGGTGGAGGTCCGGCGGCGCACGACGACCTCGTGCCCCGTGTCGTACGTCCCCGTGGCCGTCACCGCACGCCAGTAGTCGGAGCGCGGGATCGTGTGCCCCGGGGAGGTGAGTGTGGCGACCGGAACCGGCTTCGCCTTGAGGTTGTGCGAGATCAGAGCGTTCTGCGCCACCCGGTGCTCATGCCGGTGCAGCTGCCAGAAGCCCAGCTCGACCATCGTGGGAATGAGGACGAGGGTGAGGAGGGCGAGGATCAGCCACTGCCGGGTCAACAGGAAGCGGTACACCCCACGACGGTACAACTGCGTCATGGGGTGCCTCGCGGAGGGGGTGGCGGAACGGGCTGTGCGGCCGGTGGTCAGACTTTGTCGATGATGCCCACCTTCCCCTCGGCCCGGGCGCAGTGACCGCCGCAGAACCAGTGCCCGTCCACCTCGACACCCTGGCCGATGACCTGGACCCGGCAGTGCTCACAGATGGGCGCCATCCGGTGAATGGCGCAGGAGAAACAGTCGAAGACATGCACCGCGCCCTGCGCGTGCACCTCGAACGACATGCCGTAGTCGTTTCCGCAAACTTCACAACGTGCCATGCGCCACAGGGTGGGACGCGGGGACGCCGGGCGGCGAGCGGCGGACGGGCGAGTCGCCCCCGGTTCACTCCGATGACGGCGTCGGCAGGGAGGGAGCCACCGGGGCCCCGGTCGTCGTCGACACCTGTGCCACATCCCGCAGCAGATGGGTGAAGGCGCTCTCGTCCACTATCGGTGTGCCGAACGCCTTTGCCTTCACCGTCTTCGACGTCGCCGCGTCGGGGTCGTTGGTGACCAGCAGGCTGGTCAGCCGCGAGACGCTGGTCGCCACATGCAGCCCGGCCTCGATCGCCCGGTCCTCCAGCAGTTCACGGTCGATGGAGGTGTCCCCGGAGAACGCCACCCGCATGCCCTGCATGAGCGGTTTGTCCTTGTCGTACCGCCCCGGGTTCGGATACGGGCAGGCCGGCCGCTTGCGGGAAGGGCGCCAACTGCTCTGACCGCCGTACGACGGCTGGTGGCCGACCCGCGGGGTGACCGGGGAGTCCGACCACTCGGTCAGCGGGCGGCACTCCAGCAGCGGCAGCCGCACCCCGTCGCGCGCCGCGGCATGCAGACTCGGCCGGAACGCCTCGGCCAGCACCCGGGCGTCGTCCAGCGCGTGGTGCGCACGCTGCTGCACGACTCCGAAGTGCGCGGCCAGCGACTGCAGCTTGTGGTTGGGCAGCGGCAGTCGGAGCTCCTTGGAGAGCGCGATGGTGCAGAGCCGGTGCTCGACCGGGGCGACGACCGCGGCGCGCGCGTACTCCCGGGCCAGCATCGACCAGTCGAAGGCGGCGTTGTGCGCGACGAGCACGCGGCCCGCGAGCCGCTCGGACAGATCGGCGGCGACTTCCGGGAAGAGCGGGGCGCCCTCCAGGACGTCGCTGGTCAGGCCGTGGATCCAGACGGGGCCGGGGTCCCGCTCCGGGTTGACGAGGGTGTACCAGTGATCCTCGACGTTGCCCTGCGCGTCCAGCCGGTAGACGGCAGCGGACACTATCCGGTCGTCCCGGGAGAGTCCGGTGGTCTCCACGTCGACGACCGCGTACCCCTGTGGGTAGGCGGTCGGCCACGGTGCTGCGGTCTGGCGGTCGTCGAGCATGGTCACAGAGAATACGGGCCGCGACTGACAGCTCACCATCCGGGAGCGTTCTGTTCGAGCCGTCCGGCGAGGGGTCACCAGGGGCTGTCCCGTGATCCCTGGCGGGCGCACGACGACATCCACGGCACGTTGCTGCGTTGTCGGAGCGTCCGAATGCGTCCGGTATGCGGACGATCCGCCGCCTGCGATGCGCCGCATCCGACGCCGCGCGCTGATCCACCAGGGATTACGGGACGGCCCTCAGCTCCCACCGGTGGCGAGCAGTCCGCTCACCAGTGCCCGCATCGACGCCGTGAACAGTCGTTCCTGGTCGGCGGGGAGGGCGAGCGCGCGGGCCAGCGCCGGGTCGTGCTCGGCCGTGACCGAGTCCCAGAGATCACTCTCGCCGGGGGACTGGACCGGGGAGCGTTCCCGGTTGCGTTCGACGAGCAGGAAGCCGACGGTCTGGAACTGCACCGCCCGTACCGCGTCGGCGGCCCGCGCCCCGCGCAGCCCCGCGGTGTGCACCTCGTGGAGGAGGGCCTGCTGCGCGGGCAGGAACATCCGCTCCGTGAGACCGCGTTCATGGACCATCGCGATCAGGTGGGGGCGGGCGCGCAGTTCGCGGCGCAGCCCCCGGGCGACGGAGACGATCCGGGCCACCGGGGTGCGGCCCGCCGGCCGGACGACGCCCATCTCCTGGACGGTGCGCTCCACCAGGGCGTCGAGCAGCGACTCGCGATTGCCGACATGCCAGTAGATCGAGGTGACCGCCGTGCCCAGTTCGGCGGCCAGCTTGCGCATCGTGAGGGCATCCGGGCCGTGCTGCCGCACCAGGGCGGCAGCGGCCTCCAGAACGTCTTCGCGGGTCAGCGACGATCGCGCCACAGTGCTCCCAGCTTTCCGAACCCCGTTACGTGCATGTCTATTTACCCTTCATTCCGGCCGGTGTAACAGTGTTACAGAACCCGGGCACGGACAACCGAGAAGGGTGGTACGTCCATGGCACGTGTACGGTACGGCGCGCGCACCGACGCCGAGATCGCGGCGGCCCGCACAGCCCGATCCAAGCTCCCCGACATCTGGTCCACCGGTGTGGTCGCCGTCTGGGAGAGCGACCCCGACGCCGTGGCGGCGGTCCTGCCACCGCCCCTCGAACCCGCCGAACGGCCGCTCGTCCGCGCCGCCATCAGCAAGGTCGACCTCCCCGGCTATCCGCTCGGCGCGGGCTCCGTCTCCGTCGCCGCCGTCCACGACGGGCACGAGGGCTGGTATCCGCTCGTCATGCCGATGACCCATGAGCGGGCACTCGTCGGCGGCCGTGAGGTCTTCGGCGAACCGAAGAAGCTCGGCGAGGTGACCGTCGAACGCGACGGACCCGCCGTCCGGGCCGCACTCGTCCGGCACGGCATCGCGTTCGTCGAGGTACGCGGCGCGGCCGGCGAGCAGCTGCCGTTGCCCGAACCGGCGGAGAAGCTCGACTTCTACTTCAAGTTCCTGCCCGCCGCGGACGGCGAGGGCTTCGACGCCGATCCCGTACTGATCCACTGCATCCGCCACGAGAAGGTCCGCAAGCTGGAGCGGATCTCGGGCGATGTGGTGCTGCGCGAGTCGGTGTACGACCCGGTCGCCGACCTCCCCGTACGCCGGCTGATCGATCTGACCATCGGTGAGAAGACCAGCGACCAGCAGGGCAGGGCCGTGGAGCGGGTGAGCGCCGAGGCGCTGCTGCCGTACATCCACCAGCGCTACGACGACCCGCAGCAGATCCACGACGGCCCGCCGCAGGGGAGTGTCCGATGAGGCTGGGGGAGGGCCAGGTCGCCGTCGTCACCGGCGCCGCGAGCGGCATCGGGCTCGCGATGGCCCGCAGGTTCGCGGCCGAGGGGCTGAAGGTCGTCCTCGCCGACGTGGAGGAGGGTGCGCTCGACAAGGCGGCGGCCGAGCTGCGCGAGGACGGTGCGCAGGTGCTGGCGCGGGCGGTGGACGTCAGCGAGCGGGACTCCGTCCAGGCTCTCGCCGACGCGGCGTACGACACCTTCGGCGCCGTCCACGTGCTGTGCAACAACGCGGGTGTCGGCTCCGGTGCCGAGGGCCGGATGTGGGAGCACGAGCCGAACGACTGGAGGTGGGCGTTCGCCGTCAATGTGTGGGGCGTCTTCCACGGCATCCAGGCCTTCGTGCCCCGGATGATCGAGGGCGGTGAGCCCGGCCGGGTCGTCAACACCTCGTCCGGCGACGGCGGCATCGCCCCGCTGCCGACCGCCTCCGTCTACGCGGTCACCAAGTCCGCCGTCGTCACCATGACCGAGTCGCTGTACGCCCATCTGAAGGCGGAGGGCGCGGCGGTCGGCGCCTCGGTGCTCTTTCCCGGCCCGCACATGCTCCGCACCGGACTGTGGGAGTCGCACCGCAACCGGCCCGAGCGGTACGCCAAGGAACGGCCGCGCCGGACCCCGTACCGCAGCCTCGGTCAGTGGGAGTCCGCCATGAGAGCGGCCGGACACGAGGTCGAGTTCACACCGGTGGAGGAGGTCGCGGGCGCGGTCGTGGACGGGATCCGCGCCGACCGCTTCTGGCTGCTGCCGCCGAGCGAGCACAGCGACCGGCAGATCCGCGCCAGGTCGCAGTCGATGCTCGACCGGGCGAACCCGTCGTACCTGGAGAGCTTCATACTCGACTGAGGGGCGAGCGATGACCGACCCGTATCTGATCATCTCCTCCGACTGCCACGCCGGGCTGCCCACCGAGGAGTACCGGCCCTATCTGGACGCCCGCTTCCACCGGGAGTTCGACGACTTCCTCGCCGGGCGCGACCGCCGCCGCGAGGAGATGACCAGCCTCGGCGTACGCAACGAGGCTTTCGCCGACAAGTGGTTCCACGACAACGAGGAGGGGCTGAGGGGCGGTTGGGACGCCGCGCAGCGGCTCAAGGAGCTCGACGGCGACGGGGTGGCGGCCGAGGTCGTCTTCCCGGACGCGGACGCCGTCGACAGCCGGACCGCCGCCCCGTTCGGCGTCGGCCTCGGCCTCTCCGGCGACCAGGACCCGGAACTCGGCATGGCCGGTGCACAGGCCCACAACCGGTGGCTCGCCGACTTCGTCTCGCGGGACCCCGAACGGCACTGCGGAGTCGCCCTGTTGCCCGTCACGGGTGAGGTCGGCCGTGTCGTCGCCGAGATCCACCGGGCCAAGGAGTCCGGTCTCGGAGCGCTGATGATCCCCTCCATGTGGGTGGACAAGGCGCCGTACCACGACCGCCGTTACGACCCCGTGTGGGCGGCCGCCGCCGAGACGGGGATGCCGGTCGTCACGCACTCCGGCGCGGCCCCGCGCCACGAGTACGGCGACCACCTGGGGATCTACGTCTCGGAGGTCACCTGGTGGCCGTCCCGCCCGCTCTGGTTCCTGCTCTGGTCGGGCGCCTTCGAACGCCACCCGGGGCTGAGGTTCGGCGTCGCCGAGTCCGGCTGCTGGTGGCTGCCGAACCTGCTCTGGTTCATGGACCGGCTCTACCTGGGCGCCCACGGCGGAAAGAAGCTCTCGCCGTTCGCCGAGCTGAAGCGGCCCCCGCACGAGTACTTGGACCGCCAGGTGTTCATCTGCGCCACCAACACCAAGCGCCGTGAGCTCGCCCAGCGGTACGAGATCGGCGTCGACAACATCCTGTGGGGCAGCGACTTCCCGCACCCCGAAGGCACCTGGCCGAACACCGCCGACTGGCTGCGCACCACCTTCCACGACATCCCGGTGGCCGAGACCCGCCGGATGCTGGGGCTCGCCGCCGCCGAGGTCTTCGGCTTCGACACGGCGAAGCTCGCGCCGATCGCCCGGCGCATCGGCCCGACCCCGCAGGAGCTGGGCCAGAGCGCCGACCAGACGGCGGTCGAAGCGTCCTGGGCACGCTCGCGCGAGGTCGGCCGGCACTGGCTGACGGACCACGACTTCCCGGTCCTGGGGGTCGGCTGATGTCCCGCGAGCGCTACACCGTCATCTCCGCCGACTGTCACGCGGGAGCCGACCTGCTCGACTACAGGCCGTACCTGGAGGCCAAGTACCACGAGGATTTCGACGCCTGGGCGGCGGCGTACGTCAATCCGTACGCGGACCTCCTCGCCGACACCGCCGACCGCAACTGGAACTCCGAACGCCGCCTCGCCGAGCTGGCGGCGGACGGCATCGTCGCGGAGGTCGTCTTCCCCAACACCATCCCACCGTTCTTCCCCTCGGCCTCCCTGATGGCCCCCGCGCCCTCACCGCAGGAGTACGAACAGCGCTGGGCGGGCCTGCGCGCCCACAACCGCTGGCTCGCCGACTTCTGCGCCGAAGCGCCCGGCCGGCGGGCGGGCGTCGCGCAGATCCTCCTCAACGACCCGGCGGAGGCGGTCCGCGAGGTCCGCCGCACCAGGGAGGCGGGACTCACCGGCGGCATCCTGCTGCCCGGCACCCCGCCGGGATCCGGCATCCCGGAGCTGTACTCCCAGGTGTACGACCCGCTGTGGGCGGTCTGCGAGGAGCTGGACGTGCCGGTGAACCACCACGGCGGATCGGCCTCCCCGCCGCTCGGAGACGAACCGGCGGCACGAGCCGTCTTCATGGTGGAGACGACCTGGTTCTCCCACCGGGCGCTGTGGCATCTGATCTTCGGCGGGGCCTTCCGCCGCCACCCCGGACTGAAACTGGTCCTCACCGAACAGGGCTCCGGCTGGATCCCGGGCGTCGTCGAGATGCTCGACTACTACCACGGCCGCTTGGTCGCTGCGGCCTCCCGGGCATCCACCGCCGAGTCCAAGTTCGGTGCGGGGCTTGCCGCTTCGATGGGAGCGAGTCCCGGCGAGGTCTGGCGCGACAACTGCTTCGTCGGCGCCAGCTTCATGCGCCCCCACGAGGTGCCGCTGCGCGACCGGATCGGCCTCGACAAGATCATGTGGGGCAGCGACTACCCGCACGACGAGGGCACCGCCCCCTATTCGCGCGAGGGCCTGCGGATCGCGTACGCCGGACTCCCGCCCGACGAGATCGCGGCGATGGTCGGCGGTAACGCGGCCCGTGTGTACGGCTTCGACCTGCCCGCACTCGACCGCATCGCCGCGACGGCCGGCCCGACGGTCGACGAGATCGCCGAGCCCCTCAAGGAGGCCCCGGCCGACGCGACCAGCCCGGCCTTCGCGCCGGGCGGATCGGTCCGCGTCTGGTGACGGGACCCGGTGAGGATGAGACCATCCCCGGGTGACGGATACCCGGGCGCATGACGAGTCCCACGGCAACGGCCTCGGCGCGCGGCTGAACTGGCTGCGCGCCGCGGTGCTCGGCGCCAACGACGGAGTGGTCTCCACGGCGGGCATCGTCGTCGGCGTCGCCGGAGCCACCGGCGACCGCGGTGCCCTGCTGACGGCGGGCCTCGCCGGACTGCTGGCCGGATCCATGTCGATGGCGGCGGGCGAATACGTGTCGGTATCCACCCAGCGCGACTCGGAGCAGGCCGCGCTGGCGACGGAGAAACGGGAGCTGCAGGAGACCCCGGAGGCTGAACTCGCCGAGCTGACCGGTCTGTTGGAGGGAAAGGGGCTGAGCCGGGAAGTCGCCCGCGAGGCCGCCGTCCAGCTCACCGAACGCGACGCTCTGCGTGCCCACGCGGAGGTGGAGCTGGGGATCGACCCGGACGACCTGACGAACCCCTGGCACGCCGCAGGCGCGAGCTTCCTGGCCTTCACGGCGGGAGCGCTGCTGCCGCTGCTCGCGATCGTGCTGCCACCGGCGTCGCTGCGGCTGATCGTCACGGTACTGGCGGTACTGGCGGCGCTGGCGCTCACCGGATGGTGGAGCGCGCGGCTCGGCGACGCGGCGGTGGGGCGCGCGGTGCTGCGGAACATGGGCGGGGGAGCGGTGGCCATGGGGGTCACCTATGCGGCGGGGGCGTTGCTGGGAGCGGTCGGAGTCTGATCCGGCCCGTGTTGGCAGAAGTCACCAAAGGTTGCTGACATCGCGTCTCGCATACTTGTTGGTAACAACGTCTAGTCCCCGGCCGACCCGCCGCTCTACGGTGCTCGCATGGAGCCGAACCTGCCCGATGTCGTGCTGTGGTCCATACCGGCCTTCGTCCTGCTCACCGTTGTCGAAATGGTCAGCGCCCGCATCCACCCCGACGAGGACGCCGCCGGGTACGAGACCAAGGACGCCGTCACCAGCGTCACCATGGGGCTCGGCAGTCTCGTCTTCGATCTGCTGTGGAAAGTGCCCATCGTGGCCATCTACACCGCGGTCTACGAGCTGACCCCGCTCCGCGTTCCCGTCCTGTGGTGGACGATCCTGCTGATGCTGCTCGCGCAGGATTTCTTCTACTACTGGTCCCACCGCGGCCACCATGTCATCCGGATCCTCTGGGCCTGCCATGTGGTCCACCACTCCAGCCGGAAGTTCAACCTCACCACCGCGCTGCGCCAGCCCTGGACCTCGCTGACCGTCTGGCCGTTCTACGTTCCGCTCATCGCCTGCGGTGTCCATCCGGCGGCGCTGGCCTTCTGCTCGTCGGCCAATCTCGTCTACCAGTTCTGGGTGCACACCGAACGGATCGACAAGCTGCCCAGGCCCTTCGAGTACGTACTGAACACGCCCTCCCACCACCGGGTGCACCACGCCTCCCAGGGCGGCTACCTCGACCGGAACTTCGGCGGCATCCTGATCCTGTGGGACCGGCTCTTCGGCTCCTTCGCCGCAGAGACGGAGAGGCCCGTCTACGGGCTCACCAAGAACATCGCCACCTACAACCCGCTGCGCGTCGCGACGCACGAGTACGCCGCGATCGCACGGGACGTGCGGGCGGCGGAGAGCTGGGGCGAGCGGGCCGGCCGGATCTTCCGCGGGCCGGGCTGGCAGCCGGCGTCGACGGACGCCTCGGCAGCCACCGCCTCCGGCGCCGCCTCCACCGCCGTTCCCGTCCCGGAGAGCACCGGATGAACGCCGGAGCCGTCACGGACGTCCGGGCACGGTTCGTACGCCCCCTGCTCATCGCGTTTCTCGTCGCCTCCGCCGTCGATCTCGTCGGCGTCCTCGCCGACGTGCGTCTCGCCCACCTCGTCGCCAAGCCGCTGCTGATGCCGCTGCTCGCCGGGTACGCCGCCGCCCGCCGCGGACCCCGGCTGCTCGTCGCCGCGCTGCTCTTCGGCTGGGGCGGCGACACGTTCCTGCTGCCCGACGCCGATGCCGCCTTCCTCATCGGCATGGGTTCCTTCGCCGCGGGCCATGTCTGCTATCTGTGGCTCTTCGGGCGGGCCCGCAGCTCCCTGCTGCTCGGCGCGGGGTACGCCGCGGTCCTCGTCGGCTTCGTCGCCCTCATCTGGGGCGGGCTCCCCGCGGACCTGCGGATCCCGATGGCCGGCTACAGCCTGCTGCTCACCGCGATGGCCTACCGGTCCAGCACCCGCGGCCGGTACGCCGCGCTCGGCGGGGCGCTCTTCCTGCTGTCCGACGCGCTCATCGCCACCGGCTTCGCCGACTGGCCGCAGCTGCCCGCGCCGGACTTCTGGGTCATGCTCACGTACATCGTGGCGCAGTTCCTGCTGACGGTCGGGGTGCTCACACCGGGCCCGGAAGGGGCCGCTGCCACCCCTGGGGCGTACGGTGAGCGGAGTATCAGCATCTGAGATCAGCAAGGACCCCCACGCATGCGCGCCACTGTCATCCACGCCCCTCACGACATCCGTGTCCAGGAGGTGCCGGACCCGACGATCCAGCAGCCCACCGATGTGGTGCTGCGGGTCCTGCGGGCCTGTATCTGCGGCAGCGACCTGTGGGCGTACCGCGGTGAGGCCGCCCGTCAGCCCGGCCAGCGCATCGGCCACGAGTTCATCGGGATCGTCGAGGAGGCGGGACCGGAGGTCAGCGGTTTCGCGCCCGGTGACCTCGTCGTCGCCCCCTTCGTCTGGTCCGACGGCACCTGCGAGTACTGCGCCGAGGGCCTGACGACGTCCTGCCCGCAGGGCGGCTTCTGGGGCTCCGTCGGCTCCGACGGCGGGCAGGGCGAGGCCGTGCGCGTCCCGTTCGCCGACGGCACGCTGGTCAAGCTCCCCGCTGCCGCCGCGTCCGACGACCGCCTGCTCACGGCGCTCCTGGCGCTGTCCGACGTGCTCGGCACGGGGCACCACGCCGCCGTCGGCGCGGGCGTGAAGCCCGGCACCACGGTCGCGGTCGTCGGTGACGGGGCGGTCGGCCTGTGCGGCGTCATGGCCGCGAAGCGGCTCGGCGCCGAGCGGATCATCGCGCTCGGCCGTCACCAGGTGCGCACGGACATCGCCCGCGCCTTCGGCGCCACGGACGTCGTCGCCGAGCGCGGCGAGGCAGCCGTTGCCGCCGTACGGGAACTGACCGGCGGCGCGGGCGCCCACGCCGTGATCGAGGCCGTAGGCACCGAGCAGTCGATGCGCACGGCGGTCGGGATCACCCGCGACGGCGGCTCGATCGGCTACGTCGGCGTGCCGCACGGCAGCGGCACCGGCCTGGACCTCGGCGTCATGTTCGACCGGAACATCGCGCTGCGCGGCGGCGTCGCCCCCGTTCGCACCTACATTCCGGAACTGCTTCCCGACGTCCTGGCCGGCACGATCGACCCGTCGCCCGTCTTCGACCTCACCATCGGCCTCGACGAGGTTCCCGCCGGCTACAAGGCCATGGACGAGCGCACGGCGCTGAAGGTCCTCATCAAGCCGTAGTGGTGAGCCACTTCGGTGCATCCGCGCCCAACCGGCCCGGCGGACGCGACCAGTCCGCCGGGCCGCCCGCGAAGGAGACCGGCGGCAGGGCGTACCGCAGCCGGCCCAGGGCGCCGTCCGTGGAGCCGAGATACTTCTCGGGGTCGTACGTCTCCGAGAGGCCGTACGAGTCCTGGGTGCGCGTGAGCCCGCCGCAGAGCCAGTGCGCCGTCTGCCCGAGTGCCAGCCGCAGCAGCCGCGAACCGCCGTCGTCGTGCTGCTCGGTCAGCGCCCGCAGCACGCCCGCCGCCAGCAGATAGCCGGTGCCGTGGTCGAGGGCCTGCGCGGGCAGTGCGCCCGGCGTCCCGGCGTCCCCCTCCACGGCCGCGATCCCGGTGGCCACCTGCACCAGACTGTCGAAGCCGCGCCGTTCGTGCCACGGTCCGTACCGCCCCCACGCGGACACCTGAGCAAGGACCAGACCGGGACGGCGTGCGGCGAGCGCCTCCGGCGTCAGGCCGTACGTCTCCAGCGCGCCCGGCCGGTATCCGGTGACCAGCACATCGGCGGCGGCCAGCAACTCGTCGAACGTCGCCCGGTCCGCCCGGTCGCCCAGATCCAGCGAGACCGACCGTTTGCCGAACCCCGTGTCGTTGTGGGCGTCCTGACTCTCCGGCAGCTGGGGCGCATCGATCCGCAGGACGTCCGCGCCCAGCAGCGCCAGCGTGCGGGTGGCCACCGGACCGGCCAGGACACGGGTCAGATCGAGAACCCGGAGTCCGGCGGCGGGCAGCAGCGGCGAACCCGACACGGCGGGCAGGCGGCGTGCACCCACCTGTCCCGGCCCCTCGGTCCGGTCGAGCGTCAGCAGCGGGCGTGCGGCGATCGCGGCTCCCTGCTCGTGCGCGGCCCACTCCCCGGAGGTACGCAGGGCGACGGCCAGACCTCCCGCGGCGTACACCGTCTCCTCGGTCTCCACCGCCCGTCGCTCGGCGAGCACCGCGGCCACCGCGTCCACTCCGGCATCGGCGGGCAGGCCGAGCGCGGCGAGCAACCGGGCCCGGTGGTGCGGGTAGTTGGCGTGGGTGCGGACCCAGCCGTCGGTCGTCCGCCAGAACCGGGACAGCGGGGCGAAATTGATCGGCGCGCGCCCGTCCACCCGCAGATGGCGCTCGCTGAGGAACGCGGTGGCCACCGCACCGTCGTCGACCCGGACCCGCTCCACCGGCGCGCCGGCGCTGCCTGCACGGCGCGCGGCCAGTTCGGCGGCGGCCAGCGCGCAGACGGCGACGGTGGAACGGGCCAGCTCCATGACGGGCAGCCGCGCGGGCAGCAGCCCGGCCGGTCCGCCGCCGTCGATACGGCCCAGAAGTGCCGGATCGCCGCCGAGGGCGGCCCATGCCTGCTCCGTCCCGGAGCTCCGCGTGTCGATCACATCTGCCATGACCGCACTATGGCACCCGGTGCCACCGTAGTGCGAGGGAAGGGCCGAGGACAGTCGTCCCCGGCCCTTCCCCGATACGCGTGGTGACTACCTGCGGACCGCGTCCAGCGCGTCCACCACACCGGCACCGTAGAAGCCGTTGTGGTTCCTGGGGCCCTCGCAGACGGCGTCGATCTTGCCGTCGCCGTTGATGTCGTACGGGTCGCCGCACGCGGTGGCGTCCGCCTCGTTCACCAGCAGCGCCTTCACCGCGGCCGCCGAGGCGTGCGGGTGCGACGACTTGATCAGGGCCACCACACCCGCGACATGCGGGGAGGCCATCGACGTGCCGGCCTTGTAGCCGTACTTGCCGCCCGGCAGCGTCGACAGGATCAGACCGCTCGTGGCCGGCGGAGCGGGCGTCTGGTAGATCGTGGAGTCGCCGCCCGGGGCGGCCACATCGATGATCCCGTCACCGTAGTTGGAGTACGAGGCCTTCAGGCCCTTGGCGCCGGTCGCGGAGACCGTGACGACACCCGGCAGCATCGTCGGGATGTCGAGGCACTCCCGAGGGTCGACCGTCCGCGTCACCGGCGTGGTGTCGTTGGGGCTGGTCGAGTCCTCCAGCGTGTCGGCGGCCAGGTCCTCGCTGCTGTTGCCGGCCGCGGCGACGTTGACCGTGCCCTTGTGCTCCGCGTACCGGCTGGCGCGGGTGACCGCTTCCACCAGGGCGCCCTGGTCGGGGTCGTTCTTGCAGTTGTACAGCCAAGGGTCGGTGTAATAGCTGTTGTTCGTGACATCGACGCCGTGCTCGGCGGCCCAGACGAAGCCGCAGACGACGGCCTCGGTGTAGAAGAACCCGCTCGAGGTCGCCACCTTGATGCCCGCCACCTTGACGCCCGGCGCGACACCGGTCACGCCGATGCCGTTCTTCGCGGCGGCGATGGTGCCCGCGACATGCGTGCCGTGGTCGCTCTCACCGGTCTGGGGGCGCCAGGCGCCGTCCGCCGTGTCCGGCGCGCCGCTCACACAGTTCGCCGATGCCCCGCGGTCGAAGTTCGGAGCCAGGTCCGGGTGCGTGTCGTCGACACCTGTGTCGATGACCGCGACCGTGACCTTCTTGCTGCCCAGCGACACCCGGTGCGCCTGGTCCGCCTTGATGGCGGGCAGATCCCACTGGAGCGGCTCCATCGGATCCTGGTCCGCCGTCGCCTCCGCGGCCGCCGCCCGCGCCTGCTCGGCGGAGAGCGACTGCTCGACCCCGATGTCCTTGGTGGCCTGCGGAACGATGGGGTTGGTGCGGGTCGCCCCCGCCGAGTCGACCCCCTTCACCCGCCGGATCGACTGCGCGAACTCCGGGTTCTGCGAGTGGACGACGATGACGCCGATCTGCTCGTAGGCGATCACCACCGTGCCACCGGCCCGGGCTATCGCCTTCTTCACCTGCTTGACGGTGCCGTGACCGCCACGGGTGTTGACGACGTACGACAGCTTGGGGCCGTCCGTCGAGACCGCCGCCGCGGGCAGTCCGTCCGACGGGGCGGCGGATGCGGCACTCGCCGGCAGGAAGCCGAGCGAGGCCGTGAGGGCCAGTCCGACAGGCAGCGCCAGTGCGCGCGTCCGTCTGGATCCCAGATGAGCCATGGGGTCTCCACATCATCCGTGCCAGTCGACCGGACACGGGGTGTGTTCGGCCGCGTACATGAAGAGCGAAGCTATCGCTGATCATCCCGGCTCATCAATGAGTTGACGGAACTCCGTTCGACGGTGGATCCGATCGGATGAGTTCAAGAACAGGCAAACCGCGGTGAACCACTTCGCGGTTCTCTCCGTGCCGTTGTCAGGGGAGGCGCACCACCGGCCCCCCGACATCGAGGTCTTCCTGTGAAAACCACCGTCCCCACCACCGCACCCGCATCGCGAGGAGATTCCGTGGCTACCGATGCATCGCCACCCAAGGCCCGTCCTGACACCGGCCCTGCCCAGCCCACCACCGAGGAGTTCGTCGAGGTCCAGGAGGGCGCGGAGTTCGGCGAACTGCGCCGCGCGCACCGGTCGTTCGCCTTCCCCCTGACCATCGCCTTCGTCCTCTGGTACCTGCTCTACGTGCTCCTGTCGAACTACGCGGGCGGCTTCATGGGCACGAAGCTGTTCGGCAACGTCAACGTGGCGCTCGTCTTCGGTCTCGCCCAGTTCCTCACCACGTTCCTCATCGCCTGGCTCTACTCCCGCCACGCCGCCACGAAGCTCGACCCGAAGGCCGCCGCGATCAAGTCCCGTATGGAGGCCGACGCATGAGCGCCGCCCACGCCGCTTACCCCACCGTCCAGCTCGCCGCAGAAGGCGCGAGCGAGCACCGGCCGCTGATCATCACACTCTTCGCCTGCTTCGTCGTCGCGACCCTGTTCATCACCGTGTGGGCAGGCCGGCAGACCAAGGACGCCTCCGACTTCTACGCGGGCGGCCGCCAGTTCACCGGCTTCCAGAACGGCCTCGCGGTCTCCGGCGACTACATGTCCGCCGCGTCGTTCCTCGGCATCGCGGGCGCCATCGCGCTCTTCGGCTACGACGGCTTCCTGTACTCCATCGGCTTCCTCGTCGCCTGGCTCGTCGCCCTGCTGCTGGTCGCGGAGCCGCTGCGGAACTCGGGCCGCTACACGATGGGCGACGTCCTCGCGTACCGCATGCGCCAGCGCCCCGTCCGTACCGCGGCAGGCGCCTCCACCATCGTCGTCTCGATCTTCTACCTGCTCGCGCAGATGGCAGGCGCCGGTGTGCTCGTCTCGCTGCTGCTCGGCATCACCAGCGACGGCGGAAAGATCGCCATCGTCGCCCTGGTGGGTCTGCTGATGATCGTGTACGTCACCATCGGCGGAATGAAGGGCACCACCTGGGTGCAGATGGTCAAGGCCGTCCTGCTCATTGCGGGCACCGTGCTCATCACCTTCCTGATCCTGCTGAAGTTCCACTTCAACATCTCCGACCTGCTCGGCAGTGCGGCGGAGAACAGCGGCAAGGGCAAGGCGTTCCTGGAGCCCGGACTCAAGTACGGCGCCACCAGCACATCGAAGCTGGACTTCATCTCGCTCGGTATCGCCCTGGTCCTCGGTACCGCAGGGCTCCCGCACATCCTGATCCGCTTCTACACCGTGCCCACCGCCAAGGCCGCCCGTAAGTCGGTGAACTGGGCGATCGGCATCATCGGCGCCTTCTACCTGATGACGATCGTGCTCGGCTTCGGCGCCGCGGCGATCCTCAAGCCCGGCGACATCATCGCCTCGAACAAGGCGGGCAACACGGCGGCCCCGCTGGCCGCCCTGGAGATCGGCGGCGGTTCCGGCTCCACCGGCGGTGCCATCCTGCTCGCCGTCATCTCCGCGGTCGCCTTCGCCACCATCCTCGCCGTCGTCGCCGGCCTGACCCTGGCGTCCTCGTCGTCGTTCGCGCACGACATCTACGCCAACGTCATCCGCAAGGGCAAGGCCACCGAGAAGGAAGAGGTCCGCGCGGCCAAGTGGGCGACCGTCGCCATCGGCATCGTCTCCATCGGTCTCGGCGCCCTCGCCCGCGATCTGAATGTGGCCGGACTGGTCGCCCTCGCCTTCGCGGTCGCCGCCTCGGCGAACCTGCCGACCATCCTGTACAGCCTGTTCTGGAAGCGGTTCACCACCCAGGGTGCCCTCTGGTCGATCTACGGCGGCCTGGCCTCGTCCGTCCTGCTGGTGCTGTTCTCGCCGGTCGTCTCCTCCAAGCCCACGTCGATGTTCCCCGACGCCGACTTCGCCTGGTTCCCGCTGGAGAACCCGGGCCTGATCTCGATTCCGCTGGGCTTCCTGCTCGGCTGGCTCGGCTCCCTGCTCTCGAAGGAGGAGCCGGACAAGGGCAAGTACGCCGAGCTGGAGGTCAAGTCCCTCACCGGTGTCGGCGCCCACTGACGAGAAGGAATCGACCCAGAAGTTCGCGTCACGCACCGCGCGGATCCCGCGGCCGCGTCGTAGAGTCCTACGACGCGGCCGCGTCGCCCCTCGTGTCAAACGGGCCATCCCCCCTGTCACAGGTGTCGCGTAGTCTCGGGAGAGTCAGATCCGCAACCGGGTACGCACCGGGGGAGGGGGCCCACCATGCTCATCGACACCTACGATCGGGTCGCCACCGACCTGCGCGTTTCGCTGACCGACCGCTGCAATCTGCGGTGCACGTACTGCATGCCCGAAGAAGGCCTGCAATGGCTGGCCAAGCCGGACCTGCTCAGCGACGACGAGATCGTCCGGCTCGTCCGTATCGCCGTGACCCAGCTGGGCATCGACGAAGTCCGCTTCACCGGCGGTGAGCCGCTGCTGCGCCCGGGTCTCGTCTCCATCGTCGAACAGTGCGCGGCACTGACCCCCCGGCCGAAGATGTCGCTGACCACCAACGGCATCGGGCTCAAGCGTACGGCGGCAGCCCTCAAGGCCGCCGGACTCGACCGGGTCAACGTCTCGCTGGACACCCTGAGCCCCGACGTCTTCAAGACCCTCACCCGCCGCGACCGTCACCACGACGTGCTGGCAGGCCTCGAAGCCGCCCGCGACGCCGGCCTCACCCCGGTGAAGGTCAACACCGTCCTGATGCCCGGGCTCAACGGCGACGAAGCCCCTGACCTGCTCGCCTGGGCCGTGGAACACGGTTACGAGCTCCGCTTCATCGAGCAGATGCCGCTCGACGCCCAGCACGGCTGGAAGCGCGACGGCATGATCACGGCGGGCGACATACTCAGCTCCCTGCGCACCCGCTTCTCGCTCACCGCGGAGGGCGACGGCGAGCGCGGGTCAGCCCCCGCCGAGCGCTGGCTCGTCGACGGCGGACCCCACCGGGTCGGTGTCATCGCCTCCGTCACCCGCCCGTTCTGCCGGGCCTGCGACCGCACCCGGCTCACTGCCGACGGCCAGGTCCGGACCTGCCTGTTCGCCCGCGAGGAGACCGATCTGCGCGGCGCGCTGCGCTCCGGGGCCCCGGACAAGGAGATCGCCCGGATCTGGCGGCTCGCGATGTGGGGAAAGAAGGCCGGATCCGGTCTGGACGACCCGTCCTTCCTGCAGCCCGACCGCCCGATGTCGGCGATCGGCGGCTAATGGCCGTCCCCGGCGGCCGAGGACTCCCACTCCGCCAGCGTCACGACATCCTTCAGAAAACCGCGCACCCCCAGGAACGAGGAGAGATGTTCCCGGTGCTCGTCGCAGGCCAGCCAGGTCTTACGGCGCTCGGGGGTGTGCAGCTTCGGGTTGTTCCAGGCCAGCACCCATACGGCGGCCGCACGGCAGCCCTTGGCGGAGCAGATCGGTGCGGCGGAAGCAGCGCTCTCGGCGGCATTTTCGGGGGAGTCCGGGAAGTTCACGGACTCAACCCTAGGCCAGCCGCGAGGCCGACCTGCTGCCCGGGAGAAAAACGACGCCGAGCAGCCACGGGGGGAGCTGCCCGGCGTCGGTCCGTCGCTCCGACGGGGGATGCGGAGCGCGTAGGAAGTATGTCACGCGGACCGGGGTGCGGTGCACCTGAACTTCATGATTGATCTGAGCTCTTCTTGAGGATTCGGCGTGCCGTGAGCTCAACTGTGGTCATGCGGATCCGGGGCGCTACGGGCCCGGTCGGAGTCCGCCGGACCGGCAGGCGGGGCGACCTCGAGCGCCGGCCTGACGGGTGGCGGCACGAAGGTCGAGGGCAGCGAAGGAGTGTTCTCCCGGCCCGCGTTGGCGATGACCACGGCGACGTACGGGAGTAGCGCACCCAGCGCGAGTGCCACGATGGCCACAGGCTTCTCGATGTTCCACAGCACGGCGGCCAGGATCACCGAAACCGTGCGTACGGACATCGAGATCACGTAGCGTCGCTGCCTGCCGCGGACATCGTCGGCGAGGCTCTGCCGGGCTCCCGTGATCCGGAAGACCTCCGCACCACTCTGCTTCCGCATCACGTTCCCGTCACCCTTCCCCTGGCTCTTCACGAGCCGTTCCACGGTACGCCCGGCATCCGGAGGCATCGAGACCGGGGCACACAGTATTTGTGCACATCAGCACACTCATGGCACGTATGGACCTGTCCGACATGCGTCGTACGGCCTGTACGCCAAGACTTGCGCACATGCGCGACACCGCGCCGCACCAGGAGGCGACATGAGTTGGCTGTGGGCAATCATCGTGGGTCTGGTCCTCGGCCTGATCGCGAAGGCGATCCTGCCGGGCAAGCAGCAGATCCCACTCTGGCTGACAACCATTTTCGGCATCATCGGCAGCATCATCGGCAATGCCGTCGCGACGTGGATCGGCGTCAACGACACCAGGGGCATCGACTGGACGCGCCATCTTCTCCAGCTGATCGGCGCCGTGGTCATCGTCGGCGTCGGCGACATGCTCTGGACCTCGATGCGCGGTACCAGGAAGCAGAAGGCCTGAGCGCAGGCGCGGCCGCAGGACGTCCGACGCGGCGACGGCCGGGCACGCATGTCGCGTGCCCGGCCGTCGTGTGCGGTCCGCTGCCGGTCAGCCGGCCGTGACCTCGATGGCCGCGAGGTTCTTCTTGCCCCGGCGCAGCACCAGCCAGCGCCCGTGCAGCAGCTCCTCGCGGGCCGGTGCGGCCTCGCCGTCCACGACCTTGACGTTGTTCACGTAGGCGCCGCCCTCCTTGACCGTACGGCGGGCCCCCGACTTGCTCGGCGCCAGACCGACCTCCACCAGGAGGTCCACCAGCGGGCCCAGCTCGGTGACCTCGGCGTGCGGCACCTCGGAGAGCGCGGCGCGCAGCGTCGGCTCGTCGAGCTCGGCCAGCTCGCCCTGCCCGAAGAGCGCCTTCGAGGCATTGACGACCGCCGCGCACTCGGCGGCGCCGTGCACGAGCGTGGTCAGCTCCTCCGCCAGCGCCCGCTGGGCGGCGCGTGCCTGCGGCCGCTCCTCGGTCAGCTTCTCCAGCTCCTCGATCTCCTCGCGGGACTTGAAGCTGAAGATCCGCAGGAACTTGGAGACGTCCCGGTCGTCCGCGTTCAGCCAGAACTGGTAGAAGGCGTACGGCGTGGTCCGCTCGGGGTCGAGCCAGACCGTGCCGGACTCCGTCTTGCCGAACTTCGTCCCGTCCGCCTTGGTGATCAGCGGGGTGGCCAGCGCGTGCACGTCGGAATCCGGCTCGACCCGGTGGATCAGGTCGGTGCCCGCGGTGAGGTTGCCCCACTGGTCGCTGCCACCGGTCTGCAGGGTGCAGCCGTACCGCCGGTTCAGCTCCAGGAAGTCCATGCCCTGCAGGATCTGGTAGCTGAACTCGGTGTAGCTGATGCCCGCGTCGGAGTTCAGCCGCCGGGCGACCGCCTCCTTCGCGATCATCTTGTTGACCCGGAAGTACTTGCCGACGTCACGCAGGAAGTCGATCGCCGACAGGCCCGACGTCCAGTCCAGGTTGTTGACCATGGTCGCGGCGTACGGGCCCTCGAAGTCGAGGAACCGCTCGATCTGCCCACGCAGCCGCTCCACCCAGCCCGCGACGACCTCCGGCGCGTTCAGCGTGCGCTCGGAGTTCGGCTTCGGGTCGCCGATCAGCCCCGTGGCGCCGCCGACCAGACCCAGCGGGCGGTTGCCCGCCAGCTGGATCCGGCGCATGGTCAGGATCTGTACCAGGTTGCCGAGGTGCAGGCTGGGCGCGGTCGGGTCGAAGCCGCAATAGAACGTGACAGGACCGTCCGCGAACGCCTTGCGCAATGCGTCCTCGTCAGTAGAGAGGGCGATCAGCCCACGCCACTGCAGTTCGTCGACGATGTCCGTCACGGGTCTCGCGTCTCCTTCGCTGTGCCAATAGACGTGTACGAGGTTATACGCCCAGGCTGACCGAGCTCATATTGAAGTCCGGGATGCGGAGCGCCGGCATCGCGGCCCGGGTGAACCAGTCGCCCCACTCGCGCGGCAGCGTCTTCTCGGTACGGCCCGCCTCGACGGCCCGTGACAGAAGATCGACCGGCGACTCGTTGAACCGGAAGTTGTTGACCTCGCCGACCACCTCGCCGTCCTCCACCAGGTACACCCCGTCCCGGGTGAGTCCGGTCAGCAGCAGAGTCGCCGGATCGACCTCCCGGATGTACCAGAGGCAGGTCAGCAGCAGGGCCCGGCCGGTCGTCGCCGCCACCATCTCGTCCAGCGACCGCTCCCCACCGCCGTCGAGCACCAGGTTGTCGATCGCCGGAGCCACCGGCAGCCCGGTCAGTCCGGCCGTGTGACGGGTGGTCGTCAGACGGTCCAGCCGGCCGTCCCGGATCCAGTCGGTCGACGACAGCGGCAGCCCGTTGTCGAAGACGGAGGCGCCGTCCCCGGAGGAGTGGGCGATCACGAACGGGGCGGACTCGAGCCCGGGCGCGTTCGGGTCGCTGCGCAGGGTCAGCGGCAGCTCGGACAGCGTCTCGCCGAGCCGGGTGCCACCCCCCGGCTTGGAGAAGACCGTCCGGCCCTCGGCGGCGTCCCGGGCCGTCGACGACCACAGCTGGTAGATCAGCAGATCGGCCACGGCGGTCGGCGGCAGCAGCGTCTGGTACCGCCCGGCGGGCAGCTCGATACGGCGCTCCGCCCAGCCCAGCCGCTGCGCCAGCTCCGCGTCCAGCTCGGCCGGGTCGACGTCCTTGAAGTCCCTGGTTGCCCGGCCCGCCCAGGCGGAGCGCGACCGGTCGGGGGACTTGGCGTTCAGTTCCAGCGTCCCGTTCGGCTGGTCGTGGCGCAGCCGCAGCCCCGTCGACGTGCCCAGATACGTCGAGGTCAGCTGGTGGTGCGCGAAGCCGTACAGCTCGCGGCCGCCGGCCCGGGCGCGGGCGAAGGCGTCACCGAGTGCCGGGGCGAACTCCGCGAACACCTCGGAACTCGTCTCGGCCGGGGCATCCGTGAATTCGGGGGACGACGGCACGCCGGTGACCAGCGGCTGCGCGTCCTCGGCGGGCCCGGCCCCGCGCGCGGCGGCCTCGGCGGCCCGCACCAGGGGTTCCAGGTCGTCGGCGGTGACCGCGGAACGGGACACCACACCGGACGCCGCGCCGTCGGCGCCGTCGACCGTCGCGATGACCGTCAGGGTCCGCCCCCGGGTCACCCCGTTCGTGGTGAGCGCGTTGCCCGCCCAGCGCAGATTGGCGGAGGAGTCCTCGTCGGCGATGACCACACAGCCGTCGGCGGTGGACAGTTCGAGCGCACGCTCGACGATCTCGTACGGCTTGCTGACGCGGCTCATCGGCCCGCCTCCTGCGTCGTGTTGAGGATGTTCACGCCTCGGAAGAGGGCGGAGGGGCAGCCGTGCGAGACGGCCGCGACCTGGCCCGGCTGGGCCTTGCCGCAGTTGAAGGCGCCGCCCAGGACGTACGTCTGCGGGCCGCCGACCTTCTCCATCGAGCCCCAGAAGTCCGTCGTCGTCGCCTGGTATGCGACATCGCGCAGCTGACCGGCCAGCTTGCCGTTCTCGATGCGGAAGAACCGTTGCCCGGTGAACTGGAAGTTGTAGCGCTGCATGTCGATCGACCAGGACCGGTCGCCGACCACATAGATGCCGCGCTCCACCCCGCCGATCAGGTCATCCGTGGACAGCCCGCCCGGATCCGGCTGCAGCGACACGTTCGCCATCCGCTGTACGGGGACATGGCCCGGCGAATCGGCGTACGCGCACCCGTTGGAGCGGCCGAGGCCCGTCAGCTTGGCGATCCTCCGGTCGAGCTGGTAGCCGACCAGCGTGCCGTCCTTGATCAGGTCCCAGGACTGGCCCTCGACACCCTCGTCGTCGTAACCGATGGTCGCGAGCCCGTGCTCGGCGGTGCGGTCGCCCGTCACATTCATCACGGGCGAGCCGTACGCCAGCTTGCCCAGCTGGTCGAAGGTGGCGAACGAGGTTCCGGCGTACGCCGCCTCGTACCCCAGCGCCCGGTCCAGTTCGGTGGCGTGGCCGATCGACTCATGGATCGTCAGCCAGAGATTCGACGGATCCACGACCAGGTCGTACGTCCCCGCCTCGACGCTCGGCGCCCGCATCTTCTCGGCGAGCAGCCCCGGGATCCGCTCCAGCTCGGAGTCCCAGTCCCAGCCGGTGCCCGTGAGGTACTCCCAGCCGCGGCCCACCGGCGGCGCGATGGTCCGCATCGAGTCGAACTCACCGGTCGTCCCGTCCACGGCGACGGCGGTGAACTGCGGATGCAACCGCACCCGCTGCTGGGTGGTGACGGTGCCCGCCGTGTCCGCGTAGAACTTGTTCTCATGGACGGTCATGAGCGAGGCGTCCACATGCGCGACACCCTCCGCGCCGAGGAGCCGGCTGCTCCACTCGGCCAGCAGCCCCGCCTTCTCCTCGCCCGGCACGGAGAACGGGTCGATGTCGTACGCCGACACCCAGGTCCGCTCGCCGTGTACCGGCTCGTCCGCCAGTTCCACCCGCTCGTCGGACCCGGCCGCCTCGATCACCTTGGCCGACAGCTTCGCCATGGCGACCGCCTGGGACGCGACCTTCGCCGCCGCGTCCATGGTCAGATCCACGCCGGACGCGAACCCCCATGCCCCGCCGTGCACCACACGCACGGCGTACCCGAGATCGGTGGTGTCCGAAGTCCCGGCGGGCCGGGCGTCCCGCAGCCGCCAGGACGCACTGCGCACCCGCTCGAAGCGGAAGTCCGCATGGACGGCGCCCAGCGCCCGGGCCCGGGCGAGCGCCGCGTCGGCGAGGGCCCGTAGCGGCAGGGCCAGGAATGACTGATCTACCTCATGGGGCACGTCGGCTTTCCCCTTCTCGACCTGTGCGATGTGTCTCCGCAGTGAATCATGCGGTGCGAGCCCGTCAGGGGCCTCTGGTTTTCCCGTATTTTTCCGAAGCGGATCCGGCGGTGCGGGGCGAGGCACTGTAGGAACCCCACAGTGCCTTGCGGAAGCCACTGTCAGGGGCCGATTCCCCGTGGAGCACCTGGTACCGATAGGTTTTCGAGGTACCAGACCGCTATCGAAAGGGTGATCCGTTGAGCCGCTCGGTTCTCGTCACCGGAGGAAACCGGGGCATCGGCCTCGCCATCGCCCGCGCTTTCGCCGACAACGGCGACAAGGTCGCGATCACGTACCGCTCGGGCGAGCCGCCCCAGGCCCTCACCGAGGCCGGCGTTCTGGCCGTCCGGTGCGACATCACCGACGGCGAGCAGGTGGAGCAGGCCTACAAGGAGATCGAGGAGAAGCACGGTCCGGTCGAGGTGCTGGTCGCCAACGCCGGTATCACCAAGGACCAGTTGCTGATGCGGATGTCCGAGGAGGACTTCACGTCCGTACTCGACACCAACCTCACCGGCACCTTCCGGGTCGTCAAGCGCGCCAACCGCGGCATGCTGCGCGCCAAGAAGGGCCGCGTCGTCCTCATCTCCTCGGTCGTCGGTCTCCTCGGCTCGGCGGGGCAGGCCAACTACGCCGCCTCGAAGGCCGGTCTGGTCGGCTTCGCCCGGTCGCTGGCGCGCGAGCTCGGCTCGCGGAACATCACTTTCAACGTCGTCGCGCCCGGTTTTGTCGACACCGACATGACCCAGGCGCTCACCGAGGAGCAGCGCAAGGGCATCGTCGCCCAGGTGCCGCTGGCCCGTTACGCGCAGCCCGGGGAGATCGCCGCCGCGGTGCGCTTCCTCGCCTCCGACGACGCGTCGTACATCACTGGAGCCGTCATCCCCGTTGACGGCGGATTGGGCATGGGTCACTGACCACCATGATCGGAATTCTCGACGGCAAGCGCATCCTCATCACCGGTGTGCTGATGGAGTCGTCCATCGCCTTCCACACCGCCAAGGTGGCCCAGGAGCAGGGTGCCGAAGTCATCCTGACCGCCTTCCCCCGGCCCACGCTGACGGAGCGCATCGCCAAGAAGCTGCCCAAGCCCGCCAAGGTCATCGAGCTGGACGTGACCAACACCGAGCACCTGGACCGGCTCGAAGGCCTGGTCCGTGAGGAGCTCGGTTCGCTGGACGGCGTCGTCCACTCCATCGGCTTCGCGCCGCAGGACGCGCTCGGCGGCAACTTCCTCAACACCCCGTTCGAGTCCGTCGCCACCGCGATGCACGTCTCGGCGTTCTCGCTGAAGTCGCTCGCCATGGCCTGCAAGCCGCTGATGAGCGAGGGCGGCTCGATCGTCGGCCTCACCTTCGACGCACAGTTCGCCTGGCCGCAGTACGACTGGATGGGCCCGGCCAAGGCCGCGCTGGAGGCCACCTCCCGTTACCTCGCCCGCGACCTGGGCAAGGACGACATCCGCTGCAACCTGATCTCGGCCGGCCCGATCGGCTCGATGGCCGCGAAGTCCATCCCGGGCTTCTCGGAGCTGGCGGACGTCTGGAACACCCGTTCCCCGCTCGCCTGGAACATGGCCGACCCGGAGCCGGCCGGCCGCGGTGTCGTCGCGCTGCTCTCGGACTTCTTCCCGAAGACCACGGGCGAGATCATCCACGTCGACGGTGGCGTGCACATGATGGGTGCCTGACCTCGTAGAACCCTGTACGAAACGGCCGCGTACCACCTCCGAGCAGGTGATGCGCGGCCGTCGTACGTCCCCGCCCGGCCGTTCGGCGCTCAGGTCGAAAAGATGGTCGATGCACCGCAGAATGTGGTGGAACCGGACTTTTGGTCAGGCTGCGGGAGGAGGTCGCTGTGCGCCCCATACGTCGCCGAACCTGGGCCCTGCTGGCGGCCTCGATCGGCGTCGCCGCACTTGTCCTCCCCCTGGGCATATCCGGCCTGGGGTGGCTCGGGGCGTCCGCGCCGACCGCCCCCGTCCCGGACCCGCACGGTGCCGACTGCCGTACGTCGGTCCAGGGCTCCTGGGTGGTCGCCTACTGCCACAACCCGTACCCCACCAACGACCGGGTGCAGCTGCACACCGAATGCGACCGCTGGTGGGACATCGACGCGGACGGCGTACCGGTCGACGTCGCCCCCGGACAGACGGTACGGATGGACGACCGCTGCTGGAAGGAAGTCGCCTCCGTCTGGATCACCCACCAACGGGTCTAAGGGCTGTCCCGCAATCCCTGGCGGGGCGCACGACGACAGCTACGGCACCTCACTGCGTTGTCGGAATGCCCGAATACGCCCGGTACGATGACGCCCCTCCGCCTTGCGATGCACCGCATCCGACGCCGCGCCCTGATCCACCAGGGATTACGGGACAGCCCTTATAGGCGGAGGAACACCTCTTCCCTCTTCCGGGGCATCCGGATCAGACCCGGTCCACCAGGCAGCTCAGCGCATGACTCGCGGCCTCGGCGGCCGCCGTCTCCGCGTCACCGGCGCGGATCGCCTCGACCAGCCGCGCATGGTCCATATGGTTCTCCGGCCGTAGCTCGTGCCCGACATCGACCCGCAGATAGTCGCGCAGCAGATCCCCCAGGTCGGCGTAGAGGCCCGTCAGCACGTCATTGTGCGAGGCGGCGACCACGGCCAGGTGCAGCGTCGCATCCGCGGCCACGAACGCCTCGACGTCGCCCGCGGCCCAGGTCTCCTCGCGCCGCGCCATGAGCGCGTCCAGCTGCTTCAGGTCCCGCTCGGTGCGCCGGGCGGCTGCCAGCCGGGCCGCTGAAGACTCCAGCGTCGACCGCAGCTCGGCGACATGACGCGGGTCGGCGGACGCGAACCGGCGGTGCATCACGCCGGCCAGCTCACTGGTGGCGACGACATACGTGCCCGACCCCTGCCGGATGTCCAGCAGCCCGTTGTGCGCGAGCGCGCGCACCGCCTCGCGGACGGTGTTGCGGGCCACCCCCAGCTGCTCCACCAGTTCGGGTTCGGTCGGAATCCGCGAACCGACGGGCCACTCGCCCGAGGTGATCTGGTTCCTCAGCTGCGCGATCACCTGGTCGGCGAGCGCCGACCGCCGCGGGGACGTCAAAGCCATGATGCTCCTTGCGCGGATCCTCGGGGCCGCCGGATTCCCCGGTTCCCGGTCCTCTCGGAGGTCTCCGAAGGCTCTCGGACGAGTGGACAATCAATCATCCCATGATTCTATGATGGACCCATGCCCGAAGACGAGACCCAGCACCGGACCCGGACCTCGACCCGGCCCCAGAGCCCGCACCCCGCCACGGCGACCGCCCCCGCCATGGACTCCCCGGCACCGCAGACCGCCTCCGGCCCGGCCGGACCCGCCCCCTGGGTGCTTCGTCTGGTCGCCGTCGGTCTCGTCCTCACCGCGCTCAACCTCCGCCCCGCCATCACCAGCCTCGGCGCTCTTCTCGAAGAGGTACGGGACGGGCTGCACATGAGCGGCAGCGTCGCCGGTGTCCTCACCTCCGTGCCGCCGCTGTGCTTCGCGGTCTTCGGCATCATGGCGCCGCGCCTCGCCCGCCGCTTCGGCCCCGGTGCGGTCGTCTGTGCCGGCATGGTCGCCATCGCGGCCGGTCTGGCGCTCCGGCCGTTCGCCGGCTCCACGGCCGGCTTCCTCGCGGCCAGCGCGCTCGCCCTCATGGGTATAGCCGTCAGCAACGTCCTGATGCCGGTGATCGTCAAGCGCTGGTTCCCGGACCGGGTCGGCTCCATGACCGGCCTCTACTCGATGGCGCTGGCCCTCGGCACCGCGCTCGCCGCAGCCGTCACCGTGCCCATGACCGATGTACTCGGTGGCAGTTGGAAGGCCGGTCTCGGGATCTGGGCCGCTCTCGCCGCCGCGGCGGTCCTGCCCTGGATCCCGCTGATGCGGGGCGGCCGAGGCGCCGCCGGACACGCCACCACCCAGCAGCACGGGGATGCCCCGGCGCTGCGGATCACCCGCAGCCGCACCGCCTGGGGTCTCGCCTGCTTCTTCGGTCTGCAGGCCACCGCCGCGTACATCGCCATGGGGTGGATGCCGCAGATCTTCCGTGACGCCGGGGTCTCGGCTGGCACGGCGGGCGTCCTGCTCGCGGTGACCATGGCCATGGGTGTGCCACTCGCCTTCGTCATCCCGCGGGTGGCCGCCCGGATGAAGAACCAGGGCCCGATCGTCGTCTTCCTCTGCGCCTGCGGCCTCGTCGGCTACGCGGGCCTCTACTTCGCACCGGCCGGCGGCGCCTGGGCCTGGGCACTGCTCCTCGGCATCGCCAACTGCGCTTTCCCGCTCGCCCTCACCATGATCGGCATGCGGTCCCGCAGCGGCGCCGGAGTGGTCCGGCTGTCAGCGTTCGCCCAGTCGACCGGCTATCTGATCTCGATCCCCGGTCCGCTGCTCGTCGGCGTGCTGTACCAGCACAGCGGCGGTTGGGGGCTGCCGATCGCGCTGATGGCGGGCCTGATGGTGCCGCAGATGGTGGCGGGGATCCTGGCCGGGCGGGACCGGACGATCGAGGACGAATGCTGAGATGCGAGACTGGCCCCATGCCAGTTCTCGATCCGAATCCTCAGAACGGTCAGAAGAAGCTTCTCCTCGTGCTCGGGGCGATGCTCCTGATCACGGTGATCATCGGAGTGATCGCCTCGGTCGCCTCTCCCTGACGCCTCTCCCTGAAGCCTCCCCCCGACGTTTCCCTCGGCGCCTCTGTCCGACGCCTCGGACCGCGCCGCCTCCTGCCCGGCCTGCGCTCCTCGCGCGTTCCGCCGGCGGGGCCGATGGTGGGGCTAGCACCACCATCCCCTAGGGGGCCAGGGTCAGGGTGAAGTGGGTGGGTCGCCGGATGGGACCGGCACCCCCGCATCCGTAAGTTCTGAGTATCAGAACCGATGGCCCACGGAGGCGGACATGGCGGCCCGTACCTACACCCGATCTCCCCGCCCGGCCTCGGCCGGTGTCGAGGTAAGGCTGCCGTGGTGGGCCGTCGTGCTGCCCGCGGTCGCGTTCGCCGCACTGCTGCTGCTGATCTCCGGATCCGGCGAGGCGCACGCCGCGACGGGCGACTCGGCGATCGGTCAGCTGCTTGAGCGAATCGTGGAGCTGCTGGCCCGCTGACCCCGTTCACCCGCAGTGGGGGAGCCCTCCAACACCCTGCGCCGGGCGGCTCATTTCGTGCGAAGCTGAGGTGTATGAGCGTCGATACACCTCGCAGGATCGTCCTACTCAGGCATGCAAAGGCGGAATGGTCGCAGGACTCCGACCATGAGCGGCCGCTCGCGGAGCGTGGCCGCAAGGATGCCCCCGTGGCAGGCCGCAAACTCGTCGACTCCGGCATCGTCATCGATCTGGCCCTGTGCTCGACCGCCGTCAGGACGCGCGAGACCTGGAAGCTGGCGGTGCACGAGATGCCTCACCGGCCCAGGACCGTGTACGAGGAGCGGCTGTACGAGGCCTCTCTCGGCGAACTGATCGCCCTGCTCAACGAGACCCCCGACGACGTGCAGAACCTGCTTCTCATCGGCCACAACCCCGGCATGCACGCCGTCGCCGACGCCCTGGCCGGTTCTGCGGAGGGCGAGACCATGGCCCGGATGACCCGTGGCGGCTTCCCGACCGCCGCGTTCGCCGTGATCGAGTTCTCCGGCTCCTGGAAGGGCGTGGAGCACGGGGTGGGCAAGCTCGTCGAGTACTGGACGCCGAACGACTGATCACGCCGCAGTACACGGAAAGGCCCCGGCACGGGACACATGGTCACGAGTGCCGGGGCCTCTCGCGTACGCGAGGCGCGAGGCCGGTCGGTCAGCCGACGAGACCGTCGGCGGCCTCGACCTCCTCACGGGTGATCCCGAGCAGATACAGCACGGTGTCCAGGAACGGCACGTTCACCGCGGTGTGCGCGGCCTCGCGGACGACCGGCTTGGCGTTGAAGGCGACCCCGAGGCCGGCCGTGTTCAGCATGTCCAGGTCATTTGCGCCGTCACCGATCGCGACGGTCTGCGCAAGCGGGACCCCGGCCTGCTCGGCGAAGCTGCGCAGCAGCCTGGCCTTGCCCGCCCGGTCCACGATGTCGCCGACGACCCGGCCGGTGAGCTTGCCGTCGACCACTTCCAGCGTGTTGGCAGAGGCGAAGTCGAGCCCGAGCCGTTCCTTCAGATCGTCGGTGACCTGGGTGAACCCGCCGGAGACGACGCCCACTTGGTAGCCGAGACGCTTCAGCGTGCGGATCAGCGTGCGGGCGCCGGGCGTCAGCCGCACCTCGGCGCGCACCTTGTCCACCACCGACACGTCGAGCCCCGCCAGCAGCGCCACCCGCGCGTGCAGCGACTGCTCGAAATCGAGCTCGCCGCGCATCGCCTGCGCGGTCACCTCGGCGACCTTGTCCTCACAGCCGGCGTGGGCCGCGAACAGTTCGATGACCTCGTCCTGGATGAGCGTCGAATCGACATCCATGACGACCAGCCGCTGCGCACGGCGGCTCAGTCCGGCTGATACGACGGCGACATCGACCCCGATCCCGGCGGCCTCGGTGGCCAGTGCGGTCCGCAGCTCAGCGGTTTCGGTGCCGGACACGGCGAACTCGACGGCCGTGACCGGGTACTTCGCCAGCCGGAAGATGCGGTCGATGTTGCCGCCCGTCGACGTGATCGTGGCCGCTATGGCCGCGGTCGACTCGGCGGTCAGCGGGTGTCCGAGCACGGTCACATGGGAGCGCCCGTAACCACGCGGCCGGTTGTCACCGGTCCCGGAGATGATCTCGGCCTGCAGCTTCAGCGATTCGGCCCAGCTGTGCACGGTCGCCCGCAGATCGCCCTCGGTGGTGCCGGCCGCGGCGCTGCCACCGGTGGGAGCGGTGACCAGCGCGCACAGGACGATACGGCCACGGGTGACGACCTGCTCGATGTCGACGACGTCGACCGCGTAGGCGGCGAGCGTGTCGAAGAGCCCGGCGGTGATGCCGGGGCGGTCCTTGCCGAAGATCTTGACGAGAAGGGTGGGGGTGTCGGTGCCCTGACGGGCCTCAGGGGGCTCGGGAGACGAGGAGGACTGAGGGGGCTGAGATGCGCTCATGGTGCCTCCACCGTATCGGTCCGCCTCACCCGCCCGAAGCCCCGTCCCGCGGACCGGACACCGGGTAGGGATTCCCGACCGGCGCGTTTCCAAGCCGGTGCGGCGCTCGGGAACGGAGCTTTCACCTGGCGTTCTCGTGCCCGCCCGACGGCCGGGGAGACACGTTCACCCCCGGGCGGGCGGCCGGTCGGGCGGCGGTGCCCCGTCCCGCGGCGCCGGCCCGGGCCCCGGGGGCGGCACCTTCGGAGCGGCGGGCGGGACGATCGGTCCCACCACCGTCGGCGCCCCATGGATCGCGTCCGCCGGATGCGGGCGCAGATACGGGTTGGTCTCCGCGTGCGACGGCCGGTACGGCCGCGACGGCGTGTACGGCCCATGCACCGGACCACCTCCACCCCCCTCGTCGCCACCCCGGCCCGATGACCCGGCGGGAACCGCAGGTACCGCTCCCGCCCCGCACGCCGCCAGTGCCCCCACCCCACCCGCACCCGCACCCCACAGCGCGCCCAGTACCGCGGCCGTCCCCGGATGCCCGTGCAGTTCGATCCCGGCCCCGAACGCATCGAAGCCCAGCACCGAAAGCGATCCGTCCGCGGACACCTGCGTCAGCCACACCAGCAGCGGCAGGGCCGCCGCCGTCACGCCTCCGAGCCGCAGCGCACACCGCCCCGCGAACCGGGCGGCGGTCGCCCCTCCCCGATCGGTACGTGTCGCGGCCAGCATTCCCGCGTACAGCATCATCACCGCGGCGGCGACCGCCAGCAGCCAGACCCGGTGGTCCAGTTCGGCCAGCCGCCCGACCGTCACCGGTTCGTCGGCGGACACCCGCAGCAGCTGGTCCAGCGGATCGGGCAGCAGCTCGGCCAACTCTCCGGTCGCCTGCCCGTCCCACGGCACGAAGAGGCCGAGCGGCACCCCGAGCCACGTCCCGTTCGGCGCCCCGAGCAGCGCTGCCCCCGCGATCCGTTTCGGGTGGTCGTCGCCGACCGCCGCGTACGCCGCTGCCGCGCACCCGGCGACCACCGCCACGAGCAGCACCGACACCAGCGCGGACACCGCCGGACGTACGGTCCGGTGCAGCCGTGCCAGACGGGACGGCAACGGTGTACGACGCGAGGCCAGAACTGCGATCACCAGTACCCCGAGCACCCAGCAGGCCCCGCCCGCCAGAGACTTCACCGTGTCGACCGTGAACCCGACATGGGCCTGCGCCCTTGCGAGATCCGCCAGCCGGTCCGGCAGCAGCCCGCCGAGGTCACCCAGATCGCCGAGCCCGTCCGGCAGCAGGTCACCGATGCCCCCGGCCCCACCGGGGGCATCGCCGCCCGCCCCCGGCACCTCGTCCAGGCCCAGGGACGCACCGTCGATCGTCACGACGTCGTGACCGGCCCAGGCCAGACCGCCGAGCACGGCGACGAACATCACCACCACCGCTCCTGCGCGGACCGCGAATTCGGCACCGGGCAGGACTGCTCCCGCCCCGCGCAGCGACCGCAGGAAGAAGAAGGAGAGGAACAGCGCACCCGCCAGCCCCACCCCCAGCGGTGTGACCGACAGGGCGGCGTGCGCCTCGGACGCGTCCAGCCCGAACGCCGAGACATCGCCCGACGGAGAGACCGATCCGCCCGCCCCCAGCACCACAACGGCCGCCGTCATCGGCCCCAGCGCCCCCGCCGAGTCGGCGCCGAGCAGATGCAGTCCCAGGGCCGCCGTCCCCGCCATCGCGACCATCGCCCAGCCGACCGAGGCGATGGCGGCCAACACCGCATCCCCCCAAGGGATATGCCCCGTACCGCCGCCGCCCCCGCGCACGTCCCTCGCCATCAGGACCCCCTCAATTCGCCCCGAGATGCCCTGGGTTGACCTATTCGCTCATGATCCGTACGCACTCATGGGCGCTTACCACTCTCCGAGCATGTTTCTCCCGAGTCAACGGCGCGTGGGCGCAGGTCTCGTCACGGTCCTGAACCGGCCCGACTTTCGTATCGGGGACTGCTCCTGGAATAGTTCCCCACGATGTTCAGCATCCCTAGACTCCCTGTGATGGGGGTAACTCGGGGGACAACTAGTGGGGCGCGGAGTGCCGGAACTCGTACTGGAATTGAATGGAAGGACCTGGACGCTCGATCCGTCCAGGCCGTACACCCTCGGGCGCGATCCGCAGGGCGACCTGACGATCGACGACGCCAGGGTGTCGTGGCGGCATGCCACGATCAGCTGGGGGGGCCGCAGTTGGTTCATCGAGGACCACGGCTCCACCAACGGCACCTATGTACAGGGTCAGCGGATCCATCAGATGGACATCGGGCCGGGTTCCGCCGTGCACCTGGGCAACGCCACTGACGGACCGCGGCTGAGCTTCAGCGGATCCGGCGCGGGCGCCGATGTGTACAGCGGTCAGGGTGCGGGCGCGCAGCAGGCCCCCGCACAGCAGCCCCAGCAGGGTGGTGCCGGCTGGCCGGATCCCGCGTCGCAGCAGCCCCAGCAGCAGGGCTGGCAGCAGGCACCGCAGGGCCGGCCGCAACAGCCCGCTCCGCACCAGCAGCCTCAGGTGCCGCACCAGCAGGGCATGACAAAGACACCCGGCGCAGGTGGTCCCGGCGGTGCCGCGGGGGCCCCGCCGGTCTACGGCGACCGCAGCCCGACCACGTTCCACCAGCTGGACCTCGGCCGTGTGATGCGCATCGGCCGTGCGCTGGAGAACGAACTCGTCGTCTCCGACCTCCAGGTCTCGCGCCACCACGCCGAGTTCCACGCGACCCCCGACGGCCGCTTCGAGATCCGCGATCTCGGTTCCCACAACGGCACGTACGTCAACGGTCAGCCGCTCCACAAGTCCGGCTCCGCGCTCATCGGCCCGAACGACATCGTCGGTGTCGGTCACTCGACGTTCCGTCTGGTCGGCGACCGGCTCGAGGAGTTCGTCGACACCGGTGAGGTCTCCTTCTCCGCCCGGCACCTCACGGTGACGGTCGACGGCGGGAAGCAGATCCTCAAGGACGTCTCGTTCGGCGTCCCGGAGAAGTCGCTCATCGCGGTCATCGGCCCGTCCGGTTCCGGCAAGTCCACCCTGCTCAAGGCGCTCACCGGCTACCGGCCCGCCAACCAGGGCGATGTCCTCTACGACAACCGGAACCTGTACAAGCAGTTCGCCGAGCTGCGCCAGCGCATAGGCCTGGTCCCGCAGGACGACATCCTGCACAAGGAACTCACGGTCACCAAGGCGCTCAAGTACGCGGCCAAGCTGCGCTTCCCCGCGGACACCACCGAGGCCGAGCGCCAGTCCCGGATCCATGAGGTCCTCGCCGAGCTCAAGCTCGACATCCACAAGGACAAGAAGGTCACCTCGCTCTCCGGTGGCCAGCGCAAGCGTGTCTCCGTCGCCCTCGAGCTGCTCACCAAGCCTTCGCTGATCTTCCTGGACGAGCCGACCTCAGGCCTCGATCCGGGCATGGACCGCGATGTCATGCAGCTGCTGCGTGGCCTCGCCGACGACGGCCGTACGGTCCTCGTCGTCACGCACTCGGTCGCCGAGCTGGCGATCTGCGACAAGCTGCTCGTCATGGCGCCGGGCGGTTCCGTCGCCTACTTCGGTCCGCCGGAGGAAGCGCTGAACTTCTTCGGCTACACAACCTGGGCCGACGTCTTCTCCGCGTTCGAGAACTACCGCGACTACGACTGGGCGGGCCGCTGGCGCGGCTCGCAGCACTACCAGATGTACGCCGCGGACATCGACGCCGTCGCCGCACAGTCCGTACACATGCCGCCGCCGCAGCAGATGCGTCCGCCGAAGCCGCAGGGCTGGATGACGCAGCTGTGGACACTGATCCGCCGATACGTGTCGGTGATCGCGTCCGACAAGGGCTTCATCGGTCTGATGGTGATCCTGCCCGCGGTCCTCGGCATCGTGAGCGTGGTCATCCCGGCCGACTTCGGCCTGGCCCCTCCGAAGCCGCCGTCGAAGTTCAACGGAGACGCCGGAACGATCATGCTGATCCTCGCGGTCGGCATGTGCTTCTCGGGTGCGGCCAACTCCGTACGAGAACTGATCAAGGAACGTGTCATCTACGAACGGGAACGGGCCACCGGCCTCTCCCGCTCCGCCTATCTGATGTCCAAGGTGATCGTCCTCGGCGTGATCACGGCCATCCAGGGCGTGATCATCTGCGGCATCGGCTTCGCCATCCGCGACCTGCCCGAAGAGGGCCTGATCATGCCGCCGGCCGTCGAGCTCTGCGTCACGATCATCGCGCTGGGTTTCACCTCGATGATGTTCGGCCTGGTGATCTCCTCGCTCGTGAAGACCGCGGAGAAGACCATGCCGCTGCTGGTCATGTTCGCGATCGTCCAGGTCGTCTTCACCGGCATCCTCTTCCAGGTGTACGGATCGCCCGGCCTGGAGCAGTTCGCCTGGCTGATGCCGTCCCGCTGGGCCATCGCGGCCGCGGGCTCGACGCTCGACCTGGCGCACCTGATGCCGCCGTGGGACCAGAAGAACCCGACCGACCTCGACCCGCTGTGGGAGCACACGGCCGGTCAGTGGGGGATGAACATCGCGGTGCTGCTGTTCCTCGGCACCGTCTGCGGCTTCGCGGTGGCGCGCCTGCTGCGCCGCCACGAGCCGGAGGTCATGCGCAAGTAGGGCGGCGGAGCGGCCTGCACAGCACGCACGGAACGCCGAAGGGCGGCACCCGGAATGGGGTGCCGCCCTTCGGCGTTGTACACGCTGTCTTCGGCTGATCAGTACGCGCTGTTGACGTTGTCGATCGAGCCGTACCGGTCGGCGGCGTAGTTGGCCGCGGCGGTGATGTTGGCGACCGGGTCGTAGATGTTCGTCGACGTACCGGAGACGTGGTACGCGTTGAACGTCGGCTGGATGACCTGCAGCAGGCCGCAGGACGGGGTGCCGTTCTGGGCGTTGACGTCCCAGCCGTTGACCGCGTTCGGGTTACCGGTGGACTCGCGCATGATGTTGCGGTGCAGGCCGTCGTACGAGCCCGGGATGCCGTGGGCCTTCATGATGTCCAGCGCCTCGGTGATCCAGCCGTTCAGGTTGTCGGCGTAGACCGGGGTGCGGGCGGCGGAGCGGCTGGCGGCCTGGGAGGACCGCTTCGCGACATCGGCCTTGGCCTTCGCGGCGGCCTTCGCCTTCGCCTTGGCCTTCGCGGCAGCCTTGGCCTTCGCGACGGCCTTCGCCTTGGCGGCGGCGGCGTGCTTCGCCTTGACGGCGTCAGCGGCCTTCACCAGCTTCTCGGCGGTGGAGTGCTGCTCGATGATGCTCGCCTGGATGGTCTTGGCCTGCGGGAGGCCGGCGATGACCACCGGTGCGGCGGAGGCGGCCTGCGGCTCGGCAGGGGTCTCGGCGTGGGCCGGGACGAGGGAGAGCGAGAGGGCCGTGCAGGCGACGGCGGAGACACCCGCGGCGGAGAGCTTCTGGGTCTTGCTCAGACGACGAAGACGGCTGTAGATGCTGGACGTAGACATGCAGTCGTACCTCTTCGAATTGCAGGGTCCTCACGGAGGACGAAGACGGATGCGACGGGTTCGCATCTCCGTCGGGACGAGAGCAATTCTTAGCGGCCGCAAAATGCTGTGGCAATTATGTGACGTACGACCCCGGATAGTGGATCGTGGACCCGCTCGGACGTGACGGTCCAGGCTCATGCCGACTGATGTGGGACCTAGGCATCCACTAGTGGGCTTCGTAAGTGACGTGCGTCCTATGCGCGGCCTCACATCGGCCGTGTAACAAGCTAGCCGTACGTTGCTTCAGCAATTCGGAGTGTCATGTTCCGGATCGGGGAGCAGCAGATGCACGTCCCCGAACTCGTGCCAGAGGTACCTATGGCGCAGCGCCTCCGCGTATCCGCACTGCAGCGCGGCCCGCCCCGCGACAGCTTCCAGCATCAGCAGATGAGAGGCCTCCGGCTCGTGCAGCCCGGTCAGCAGCCCGTCCACCGCACGCACCCCGCGCTGCGGCGTCACCACCAGATCCGTCCAGCCGGCGGCCGCGCGCACCACCCCGTCCACCCCCGCCGACGACTCCAGCGCCCGCACCGCCGTCGTACCGACCGCGATGACCTTCCCACCGCCCGCCCGCGCCGCATTGACCAGCCAGGCCGTCGCGCGCGGCACGGCGAAGCGCTCCGGGTACGGCGGCTCGTGCGCCTCCGCCGACGCCACCCCCGTATGCAGCGTCAGCGGCGCGAACTGAACGCCGCGGCTCACCAGCGCGGCCACCAGCCCCGCGGTGAACGGCCGGGCCGCGCTCGGCATCTCCGCCGATCCGCTCCCGTCGGGGGAGTCCACAGCGAAGACCGTCTGATACGCGGACAGCGGCTGGTCCCGCTCCGTATAGCCGTAACGGATCGGCCGCCCGTACCGCCGCAGCAGCCCCGGCACCTCCACCGACACCCGCGCCCACCACAGCCTCGCCCCCACCGCCGCACCCAGCGTCCCCGCGCCGAAACCGCCCGCGCCGCTCAGCGGCTCCTCCAGCACCAGTCGTGAGCCGCCCGGCAGACTGACGACTGCTCCGGCCGGCCCGCCGCGGCGCGGCACCGTCGTACCCGTCCTGTCCGGGTGGCGCAGTTCCACCGCCCACCGCCCGTCCTCACCCCGTGTCGAGAAGTGCACGACGACGCGTGCACCGCCCACCCGGCCGTTCACAGCGGCGGGCAGCGTCGGTGACGTATTGACCACGAGTACGTCCCCGGCCCGCAGCTGCCCCGGCAGCTCCCGGAACGCATGGTGCGAGATCTCCTGCCCCCGCGACACCAGCAGCCGTACGTCATCACGCCCGGCACCCCGCTGCTCCGCCGGCACCCGTGCCGAGAGCTCCTCGGGCACCCTCAACGCCTCCAGCGCGGTCACAGTCCCCTCCCTGACAACGCCGACCCGGCCGGCTCCGAATCTTCCGGCCCCGACTCCGCCGGCCACGGCGCCGCATACCGCCCGCTCGCCGGCCGCCGCTCCAGCAGCCGCAGGAACGAGGGCACCACACTCTCCGGAAGCGGTCTCGGATCGTCGTCGTCCGGCACCGCGGCCGCATAGAGAACGGTCTGCATGTCTCCCGGATCGACCGCCCACACCCGCAGCCCCGGTTCCTCCACCCCGAGCACCGCGGCCAGCTGGTCGAGTGCCGCCTTCGATGCCCCGTAACCGCCCCAGGTCTCGTACGGCTCCGCCGCCGCGTCCGAACTCACCACCACGACCGCGCCCGCCGCCGAGGCCCGCAGCAGCGGCAGCGCCCCCTGCACCAGACCGAGCGCCGCCACCAGATTGGTCTCCAACGCCTGCCGCAGCCCGTCCAACGGCAGCGCATCGAGCCGCACGAGCGGCTCGGCACCCAGCGCACTCGCATTGCTCACCAGCAGATCGAGGCCGCCGAGCCCCACGGCGGCGGCCACCAGCTCCCCCCGGTGCCCGGCGTCCGTGACATCCCCGGGCACCGCGACCACCCGCGCCCCGTACCCGGCCAGCTCCTTCGCCGTCCCCTCCAGCAACGCGGCGGTCCTGGCATCCAGCACCAGATCCCAGCCCCGCAGCGCGAGCGCCGCGGCCAGCGCACGGCCCAGCCCCTTCGAAGCACCCGTGATCATCGCGACAGGCATGACAACCGTCCCCTTATGTACGTCGGCAAGGGCCGATGAACCCTCGGCACAGCCAACGTAGGAAAGCCCCCACGCTCCCCGCCTCGGCCATGAGCCGCACCCCCGCCAGGAACTTCGACCTAGGCCCGGAGCCCTGAGCACCCGCCGTCCACAGGCCGATACGGCGCGGCCACCCCGCCGGTACGGTGAGGCCATGAGTCACAGCCCACCGTCGGGCCTCGCAGCGGTCAGTGCCGCGCTGCTCGCCATGAGCCGGCACCTCGAAATGCGTGACGTCCTGAAGACGATCGTCGCCTCGGCCCGCGACCTGCTGGACACCGAGTACGCGGCCCTGGGCGTCCCCGACGACCACGGCGGCTTCGCCCAGTTCGTCGTCGACGGCGTCAGCGACGAGCAGTGGAAGGCCATCGGCCCGCTGCCCCGGCAGCACGGCATCCTCGCCGCGATGCTCCACGAGGCGATGCCCCAGCGCCTGGCCGACGTCCGCAAGGACCCCCGCTTCGAGGGCTGGCCCGACGCCCACCCCGACATGTCGGATTTCCTCGGCCTGCCGATCCGGGACGGCGACGAAATCATCGGCGCGCTCTTCCTCGCCAACAAGCGGTGCCCCAAGCCACAGGGCGGCTGCGGCTTCACCGCACAGGACGAGGACCTGCTGGCGATCCTCGCCCAGCACGCGGCCATCGCCCTCACCAACGCCAGGCTGTACGAGCGCAGCCGTGAGCTCACCATCGCCGAGGAACGGTCCCGGCTCGCCCACGAGCTGCACGACGCGGTCAGCCAGAAGCTGTTCTCCCTGCGGCTGACGGCCCAGGCCGCCGCCGCCCTGGTCGACCGCGATCCGGCCCGCGCCAAGGGCGAGCTCCAGCAGGTCGCCGCGCTGGCCGCCGAGGCGGTGGACGAGCTGCGCGCCGCCGTCGTCGAACTGCGCCCCGCCGCGCTCGACGAGGACGGCCTCGTCGCGACGCTCCGCACCCAGATCCAGGTCCTGGACCGCGCCCACACCGCCCGGGTCAACTTCGAGAGCCTCGGCGTACGGGCCATGCCCGCCGCCCAGGAGGAGGCGCTGCTCAGGGTCTCCCAGGAAGCCCTGCACAATGCGCTGCGCCACTCGGGAGCCGAGCAGGTCGACGTCACGCTGGCCCGGCGCGGCTCCGCCACGGTGCTGCGGATCACCGACGACGGCTGCGGATTCGAACCCACGGCAACCCGGCAGGCCGGCCGTCATCTGGGCCTGGTGTCGATGCGGGACCGCGCGAGCGGTGTCGGCGGAAGGCTCACCGTTGAATCGGCGCCCGGCAAGGGCACCACGATCGAGATGGAGGTACCCGGTGGCTGACAAGATCATCAGGGTGCTGCTGGTCGACGACCACCAGGTGGTCCGCCGCGGTCTGCGTACGTTCCTGGAGATCCAGGACGACATAGAGGTCGTCGGGGAGGCGGCCGACGGCGCGGAGGGCGTGGCCAGGAGCGAGGAGCTGCATCCCGACGTGGTCCTGATGGACATCAAGATGCCGGGCACGGACGGCATCGAGGCGCTCCGCAGACTCCGGGAGCTGGAGAACCCGGCCAAGGTGCTGATCGTCACCAGCTTCACCGAGCAGCGCACGGTGGTCCCCGCCCTGCGCGCGGGGGCCTCCGGTTACGTGTACAAGGACGTCGACCCGGACGCGCTGGCCGGCGCCATCCGCTCGGTGTACGCGGGCCATGTCCTGCTTCAGCCGGAGGTCGCCGGAGCCCTGCTCGCCCAGGAGGACGCCGGCGGCGGTACGGGCCGGGGGAGCACCCTCACCGAACGCGAGCGGGAAGTGCTGGGCCTGATCGCCGACGGCCGTTCCAACCGTGAGATCGCCAGGGCGCTGGTCCTCTCCGAGAAGACGGTCAAGACGCACGTCTCGAACATTCTGATGAAGCTGGACCTGTCGGACCGCACCCAGGCCGCCCTCTGGGCCGTCCGGCATGGGGTGGCAGGCTGATCAGGGCTGAAGCGGACCGGTTCCCTCCAGGCTGAGATTCATACTGTCGGGTGTATGTCACCCATACGGCGCATCCTGTTCGGTCCGGGAGCGTTCTCCATGGCGTGCTGCGGCGGCTGGCCGCAGCGACGCTAGGAGGATCCTGAAGTGAAGAACCTGAAGAAGGCCGCTGCCGTCACCGTGATCGCCGGTGGCATCATCGCCGCGGGCGCGGGCGCGGCCTCCGCCACCGGACACGGCGCGGGCGCCCACGGCGCAGCGACCCACTCCCCGGGCGTGGTCAGCGGCAACGTCATCCAGGTCCCGGTCCACGTCCCGGTGAACGTGGTCGGCAACACGGTCAACGTGATCGGCCTGCTCAACCCGGCGTTCGGCAACTTCGGTCTGAACCGCTGACCACCACAAGCCAGTTGATGCCGGACGGCCCTGACCAGGGATGCGTCCGGCATCAACCATGCGGCGGCACATGCCAAGTGGCGGGCCATCAACCTCAACCATGAATCCTGGCCGGCGGCTGAGGACGGAGAAGCCACCGGACGGCCCCGGTGCTCCACCTCGCGGGCTATCCCCGCTCCCGGCTCTCCACATAGGCGTTGTACGCGGCCACCTGAGCCCGCCGGGCCACTCGCTCCACCGGCCGCAACGCATCCGCCCTCGCCGCGATCTCCGACGCGCTCACCGCCCCGCCGTGCCCGTTCTCGTACGCCACCGAGATCAGCAGACCCACCCGCTGAGCCAGTTCGAGCACGCGTACCGCCCGGGGCGGATACCCGGGAGCGAGCACCTCCCGCCCCCGCTCCGCCCGCGCCCGGTAAGCGTCCACCGCCGCTTCCGCCACCGGCCCCGAGCCGGCCACGTCCAGCCGCGACAGCACCGCCGTCGCGTCCCGCAAGGCCTCGGCGAGCTCCCGCTCCGCCTCGCTCAGCGACGGCACATCGGCCGGCGGCGCCTCCCGTACCGGCAGACAGCGCCACACCACCTCGACGTGCAGATCCCCGGCCGGCCCCACCTCCCGGACCTCGGGCACCAGCCCGTACGGCACACCGGAAGCGATCACCGCCTCCTCCGCCTCCAGCGCCCGCGCGTTGAATTCCGGCGGACCGCTGAGCCCCAGCGGATGCCCCGACACCGGCAGCGCGACCCGGAAGCCCGTCGCCCCCAGTCCCCGCAGCCGCCCCAGCGCGAGCGTGAGCCCGACCGGCCCCGCTTCACCGGGCAATCCCTCGACGCGGTGCACCGCGTCCTCTCCGACAATCGCGAGCGCCGCGTCGTCCGGCGACACAAGTCCGGCCAGAAGCGCGTTGCCCCATGCGGCCAGCAGCCCTGAGCGTGGTTCCGAAAGCATGGGGACAGCCTAGGGAACCGGACCTAAGAGCTGGAGCACTCCTGGGGTGGCGTAGGTTTTCCCTGGGAGCTGTGCCCACAGGCACGCGACGATCTCGAGACTGTATGGGGAGACAACGCGCTCATGAGCGATGTACTGGAGCTGGTGGACGTATCCGTGGTCCGCGACGGACGCGCTCTGGTGGACGACGTCTCCTGGTCGGTCAAGGAGGGGGAGCGCTGGGTCATCCTCGGCCCGAACGGCGCCGGCAAGACCACTCTCCTCAACATCGCGTCCAGCTACCTCTTCCCGACCAAGGGCACCGCCAAGATCCTCGGCGAGCAGCTCGGCGGCGTCGGCACCGACGTCTTCGACCTGCGCCCCCGCATCGGTATCGCAGGTGTCGCCATGGCCGAGAAGCTCCCCAAGCGCCAGACGGTCCTGCAGACGGTGCTCACCGCCGCGTACGGCATGACCGCCACCTGGCACGAGAACTACGACGCCGTCGACGAGGACCGGGCCCGCGCCTTCCTCGACCGGCTCGGCATGACCGAGTACCTCGACCGGAAGTTCGGCACCCTCTCCGAGGGTGAGCGCAAGCGCACGCTGATCGCCCGCGCGATGATGACCGACCCCGAGCTGCTCCTCCTCGACGAACCCGCCGCCGGTCTCGACCTGGGTGGCCGCGAGGACCTGGTCCGCCGCCTCGGCCGGCTCGCCCGTGACCCCCTCGCCCCCTCCATGATCATGGTCACCCACCATGTCGAGGAGATCGCCCCGGGCTTCACCCACGTCCTCATGATCCGTCAGGGCAAGGTCCTCGCCGCGGGCCCCATGGAGACCGAGCTCACCTCCCGCAACCTCTCCCTCTGCTTCGGTCTGCCGCTCATCGTCGAGCACGCCGGCGAGCGATACACCGCGCACGGCCTTCCGCTGTCCTGAATGTCCTGATCGCAACCCTGTCGGCGAAGGGACCCGCGGTCCTACCATGACCACGTGGACATCGACGCGTGGGTGTGGTGGCTGATCGGCGCGGTCGGGCTGGGCATTCCGCTCGTGCTGACCGCGATGCCCGAGTTCGGGATGTTCGCTGTCGGAGCGGTCGCCGCGGCGGTCGTCGCGGCGCTCGGCGGCGGCATCGTGGCCCAGGTCCTGGTCTTCGTCGTGGTCTCCGTCGCGCTCATCGCGGTGGTCCGCCCGATCGCCGCCAGACACCGGGCGGACCGGCCCCGACTCGCCACCGGCATCGACGCGCTGAAGGGCCGTCAGGCCGTCGTCCTGGAACGGGTCGACGGCAACGGCGGCCGCATCAAGCTGGCCGGTGAGATCTGGTCGGCCCGCGCATACGACGGGGAGCAGAGCTTCGAACCCGGCCGGCAGGTGGACGTCGTGGACATCGACGGGGCCACCGCCGTCGTCATGTGACCGAACCGCACACACGGCGGACCGCGGTCTGCCAGACTCGATGTCGATCATCATGAGATCCAGACCTCATGAGATCCGACCCCGATCATCGCGATCCGTCGGCAACCGAAGGGCACGAGGAACACGATGCAACCGATCATCATCGTCCTGATCATTCTGGTGGTGCTCGTCTTCATCGCCCTGATCAAGACGATCCAGGTCATCCCGCAGGCCAGCGCAGCCATCGTGGAGCGCTTCGGCCGCTACACCCGTACGCTCAACGCCGGCCTGAACATCGTCGTTCCATTCATCGACACCATCCGCAACCGGATCGACCTCCGTGAACAGGTCGTCCCGTTCCCGCCCCAGCCGGTGATCACCCAGGACAACCTGGTCGTCAACATCGACACCGTCATCTACTACCAGGTGACGGACGCGCGCGCCGCGACGTACGAAGTCGCCAGCTACATCCAGGCGATCGAGCAGCTCACCGTCACCACCCTCCGCAACATCATCGGCGGCATGGACCTGGAGCGGACCCTGACCTCCCGCGAGGAGATCAACGCCGCGCTCCGCGGAGTCCTCGATGAAGCCACCGGCAAATGGGGCATCCGCGTCAACCGTGTCGAGCTGAAGGCGATCGAGCCGCCCACCTCCATCCAGGACTCGATGGAGAAGCAGATGCGGGCCGACCGGGACAAGCGCGCAGCGATCCTCCAGGCCGAAGGAACGCGGCAGTCCGCGATCCTCACCGCGGAGGGCGAGAAGCAGTCCGCGATCCTGCGAGCCGAAGGCGAGGCCAAGGCCGCGGCCCTGCGCGCCGAGGGCGAGGCCCAGGCCATCCGTACGGTCTTCGAGTCCATCCACGCCGGCGACCCGGACCAGAAGCTCCTCTCGTACCAGTACCTCCAGATGCTCCCGAAGATCGCCGAAGGCGACGCCAACAAGCTCTGGATCGTGCCGAGCGAGATCGGCGACGCCCTCAAGGGCCTCAGCGGCGCCTTCGGCAACCTCGGCACCGGTGTCCCGGGCTTCAACACCGGCAAGGAGCGTCGCGAGGAACCTCCGGTCGACTGACGCGTACACACCCCTGGCCTGATCGGTGGACCGCGCACCGATCAGGCCAGGGGGACGCCGGAGAGCCCGTCCGGCAACCCCGCATCGGCGAAGCTCATCCGCAGACACGGAGAAGCCCGTCTTCTTACGCACGAAGACGGGCTTCCGGTACGACGATGTACGTATCTCTCCTACGCCGCAGTCCGGTCCAGCCACTCCGGCAGCGCCGACCGCTCACCGGCCCCCATCGCCAGCAGCATCGCCTCCGCGGGCGACGGGACGAAGGGCTCCCGCAGCAACGGCATCCCCGCCTGCTCCGGCGTCCGGGCCGCCTTGCGGTGGTTGTCCTCGGCACAGGACGCCACCGTGTTGAGCCAGGTGTCCTGACCGCCCTGGGCCCGCGGCACCACGTGGTCGACGGTCGTCGCCCGCCGCCCGCAGTAAGCGCACCGGTGCTGGTCCCGTATCAGCACGCCCCTTCTGGACCACGGCGCCTGTCTTCGGAACGGCACCCGTACGTACCGGCAGAGCCTGATCACGCGGGGCACCGGAATGTCCACGGCGGCGCCACGCATACGGAGATCGGGGTGCGACTGCTCGACGACAGCCTTGTCCTGCAGGATCAGAACCACTGCACGGTTCAGCGTCACCGTCGACAGCGGCTCGAAGCTCGCGTTGAGAACCAGCGTGTCCCGCATTTCGCCCACCTCCCGTGTGCCGCCCGCCCCCCGGCAGGCCCGGATCAACTCTGGCTGGGCAGGCCGTGATGGACAACGCAATAAAAAATGCCCTGCCCTGATCTCTCCAAGACCAGGGCAGGGCAAACAGCAGGGGAACTCTCAGCTCACCGAGTACTAGGCGGGACCGGGGTACTCACCGATCAGCTGGGCACGTCCCAGCGTGTGGAACCGCAGATTGAAGCCGACGACCGCCGGCGACGCATCGCTGTCGGCCCCCAGCTTCTCGGTGTCCACCGCGTACACGGTGAAGACGTAGCGGTGGTTCTCCCCGGGCGGCGGCGCGGCACCGCCGAACTCCTTCGACCCGTAGTCGTTACGGACCTGAACAGCGCCCTCGGGCAGCCCGTCGAACTTCCCGCTGCCCGCACCGGCCGGCAGCTCCGTGACCGACGCCGGGATGTCGAAGACGACCCAGTGCCAGAACCCGCTGCCCGTCGGAGCATCTGGATCGAAGCAGGTCACGGCGAAACTCTTGGTCTCCGCCGGGAACCCTTCCCACCGCAGCTGCGGCGAGGTGTTCCCGGCCGCGAACACCTGGGCATCGGCCAGCACGGCCCCAGGGGTGAGATCCTCGCTCACCACCGTGAACGACGGCACCTCGGGATGGAAGTCATGCGGAAGCGGCGGCCTCTTCGGCTCGGTCACGTCAACACCTCTCCTGATCGGCTCCGGTAACTCGCCACCGACCCTAGAGCCAGTTGCGCTGACCGCCGACCTGGGCGAGCCACTGATTGAGGTACGCCGCCCAGTCGGTCCCCTGGAAGTCGTGCAGGCCGACCTTGAACGCCCGGTACGAGTCGCTGCCCTCACTGAAGAGCCCCGGCTTCTTGTCCATCTCCAGGACGACATCCATCTCGCGGTCGTCCGCGACGAACGTCAGCTCGACCTGGTTCAGCCCCCGGTACTGCTGAGGCGGGAAGAACTCGATCTCCTGGTAGAACGGCAGCCGCTGACGCGTACCACGAACGTGACCGCGCTCCATGTCCGCGCTGCGGAAGCCGAAGCCCAGCTGCCCGAACGCGTCCAGGATCGCCTGCTGCGCCGGCAGCGGGTGCACATTGATCGGGTCGAGGTCGCCGGAGTCCAGCGCCCGTGCGATCTCCAGCTCGGTCGTCACACCGATGTTCATGCCGTGCAGATGCTGACCGGCGAACATCGTGATCGGCGTCTCCCACGGGATCTCGAGCCCGAACGGCACGACGTGCACCGCACCGGCCTGCACCTCGAACGCACCACCGAGCCGCAGCTTGGCGAACTCGATGTCCTGCTTCGTCTCCTGGTCATTGCCCTCGACCTCGACGCGCGCCTGCAGGCCGACCGACAGTCCCTCGATCTGCTGCGCCACGGAACCACCCTGGATCCGCACCTCGCCCTGGACGACCCCACCCGGTACGACGTTGAGCTCGGTCAGCTCCGTCTCCACCGAAGCACCACCGGCACCCATGCTCGCGAGCAGCCGCTTGAAGCCCATGTTTACTCCTCCTTGGTCCTGACCCGTACATACGCGCCACGACCGTAGTCGGTTCCCGGTAACCTCGACCGCCATGATCGAGGGCTTGGACCGTACGCCGCTGACACGCGATTTCTTCGACCGCCCCGTACCGGACGTGGCACCCGACCTGCTGGGCCGGACGCTGTCAAAGCGATCAGCATGAACATTGTGGATCTTGCTCACCCCGCTGAAGAAGTCGCCCCCCAGCTGCTCGGTGCCATGCTCACCCACGAGACCCCCGAGGGAACCGTGAGCATCACCATCACGGAGACCGAGGCATATTCCGGTGCGGCCGACCCCGCCTCCCACGCCTACCGAGGCAGGACACCCCGGAACGCCGTCATGTTCGGACCCGCGGGACACCTGTACGTCTACCGGTCTCACGGTCTCCACTGGTGCGCCAACATCGTCACCGGGACGGACGGCATCGCCACAGCCGTCCTCATCCGGGCAGGCAGGGTCATCGAAGGGGAAGAACTGGCACGGAAGCGGCGGGGGAGCAAGGTCGAGAGTCCACGTCTCGCGCGGGGTCCTGGGAACTTCTGCCAAGCGCTCGGCATCACGTCGGAGCACAACGGCACAGACCTACTGACAGGCGCCTCGGTCACACTGTCCGAGGGTGAGCCAGTACCAGCCGCACTCATCCGAGTTGGTCCTCGGGTAGGCGTGAGCAAAGCCCACGACTGGCAGCACCGCTTCTACCTCGCCGGTGATCCAACAGTCTCGGCGTACCGACTGAGCCCGAGAGCCAAGCCGTCGGCCGGAGCCTGAGCCGCTGCGCGCCTCGCTCGCGCCTCGCCAGTGGGTCGGCGCGGAGTCGATACCTACGGCATGTGGCACTGCCTGAACCTGGCGTGCGGCCCCGGGTGCATGGCGAGCGGTGTACTGCTCCGGACCGGTGAGATCCGTGGGCGCCGAACTCAGCCGCAATCGTCGATTCTCGGCCCGCAATGACAGAGAACTGGCCAAAGGTCCAGCCCGCCTGGCCACCGCTCCGGACGTCGACGAAGCCCTGAACGGCACCGGCGCCATCGCCCACCCGGGTGCTTCGTCGGCCGTACTGCACGGCACCCGGCCACCCTGCGACCAGGTACGCAACGGGCCACACACCGGCGTGGGCGGCGACGGGACCGTGCATCCCTGGCGTTTCTGGACCGATGGCGACCCCACCGTGAGCCCCGATCGACCCCATGCGCCACGCCGCCGCGCAACTTGACTCGCCCCTGCCGGCCGCCTAATGTAGTCCGAGCCGCTTGAACGGGTACTGCTGTCGGCACGGTCCATCGGACCAGGCCTGAGCACTCGGAAGCGACCAACCACTACCTTCGACTCACCCTAGCGGGTGCGATTTCGGCATGCCGAAATTCGAACCCATCGACTCGATTATGAGCCGCTAAGGGAATCGACTAAAGTGGTGAACACGCCGAAAGGCAAAGGCCACTCCAACGGCCATCGGAATCAAATTCGGACCGGAAACGGAACGAAAATGGGTCTGGTAAGGTTGGGACCGCCGGAAAGGGAAACGCGAAAGCGAAACCTGGAAAGCACAGTAAAAATTCTTCTGCTTCGCAGGGGGCCGCTTCGACCGGGAATCGGACACGAAAGAGTCTGATAGAGTCGGAAACGCAAGACCGAAGGGAAAAGCCCGGAGGAAAGCCCGAGAGGGTGAGTAC